>NZ_JBXUOV010000031.1:0-43811 GCF_057196585.1 Micromonospora sp. ATLC20 | reverse complement strand
GGCCCCGGCAGTGGTCCGCGGCGCCCCGGCGGCGGGCGGCCCCACGCCCGTGTCCGGGCACGGCGACGCGCTGGCGGTGCTCCAACAGGCGGTACGGGACAAGGCGCTGGTCTGGGTGGGCTACGTCGACGCGCACGGGGCGACGGCGTCCCGGCTGGTCCGGCCGGTGTCGATCGGTGCCGGCTACCTGCGCGCCGAGGACGACCGGACGGAGATGCTGCACACGTTCGCGCTGCACCGGATCACGGCGGCAGTGCTGGAGGAGTGAGCTACTCCCCGTTGCGGCGCAGCGTGCCGATCACCGACACGGCCAGCAGCAACGCGAACGCGGTACCGGCCGCCTCACCCACCGAGTCGACGAAGCCCTGCTGCTGCACGAGCAGCCCGAACAGGAACCAGCCGAACACCCCGGCGGCGGCGGCCGCGTAGGCGAGCACCACCGCCGTGGGCACCTCCTGCTGCCGCGTCCGTTCGTCCTCGGGAAGCACGTCCTGGTCAACGGTCATGGCAGTCCCTCCCCGTCCCGGCATGGACCCGGCTTCCAGGGTTACACCAACCGGAGCGCGCGGACAGGGGTTAAAACCCTGATCCGGGCGGTCCGGTCACGGGTGGGGCGGGTTCCGGGCCGGTTCAGGTGCCGGGGCGGCGGGCTCAGGTGCCGGGGCGGCGGCCGATCACGACCACGCGGGTGCCGACCGAACCCAGCTCCCAGAGGCGTACCGCGTCACGGTGCAGCAGGTTCACGCAGCCGTGCGAGCCGATCGCGCCGTTGTGCAGGTAGGTGGTGGTCTCGTGGAAGCCGATCCCGCCGTTGAACTGCTGCCAGTACGGCAGCCACACCTCGTACGGGTTGGACCACTCGCGCGGGTTCTTCCGGCCCACCGAGTACGTGCCGGCCGGAGTGGCGTAGCCGGACATGCCGGTGCGCGTCACCGTCGGACCCATCACCACCTTCCCGCCGCGCATCGCCCAGACCGTCTGCCGGGTCAGGTCGACGCAGAAGGTGAGCCGGGAACCGGCCTTGCACCGCGCGGTGTCGGTGGCGGTGAGCCGCTTCGCCACGTCGTACGTGGTGGGGCCGGCGCGACCCGAGGACGGGCTGATCCCGTACCGGATCTGGAACTTCTTGATCGCCGCGCAGTCGGCGGCGGACTGCTCGCCGTCCACGGTCAGCGTCCCGAAGCCGCCCAGCCGCGTCAGGTACGTCTCCACCGCCCGCTGGTGCTCCCCCTGCGGGCACCCGGCGGACGCGCTCGGCTTCGGCTTGGGCTTCGTCGTCTTCGTCGCCTCGGGTGACCGGGAGGGTTTCGGCGAGGCCGTCCGGCTCGGCTGCGCCGACGGGGACGTGACCGGCTGTTCCGGCGTGGGCGACGCGCTCGCCCCCGATGCTCCCTCCGTCAGCCCGACCGGGCCGGGGGTGCTGCCCCCGGCGCCTTCCGCCTGCGGATCGAGCGCGCAGGCGCCGACACCGACCAGCACGACCACCGCCAGGGCGGTGGCCCGTGCGAGAAACCGGACACGCTGCATGGGCCCTCCCTGGACAGTCGTCCCGCTTGCTAGACGTGTGGGACGAGTATGACGTTGCCTGTCCAGCGAGACTTTTTTGCGGCGCCCTCCGGCGTGCAACACTGGATGGTCGGCCTGCGGCAGGTCAGCCGGGGTGTGGACGGGATGCCGGGCGACCGGGTTCCGGGCGACGAGTTTCCGGGCAGCGGGTTCCGGGCGATGCGAGAGGACGCTGGCGTGAGCGGTGGACCACTGATCGTGCAGTCGGACAAGACGCTGCTGCTGGAGGTGGATCACCCCGACGCGCAGGCGTGCCGGATGGCGATCGCGCCCTTCGCCGAGCTGGAACGCTCCCCCGAGCACGTGCACACGTACCGGCTCACGCCGCTGGGCCTGTGGAACGCCCGGGCCGCCGGCCACGACGCCGAGGGCGTGGTGGACTCGCTGATCAAGTACTCCCGCTACCCGGTGCCGCACGGGCTGCTGGTCGACGTGGCCGAGACGATGGACCGGTACGGCCGGCTCCAGCTCGCCAACGACCCGGTGCACGGCCTGGTGCTGCGCGCGCTGGACCGGGTGGTGCTGATCGAGGTCGCCAAGAGCAAGAAGCTCGCCGGCATGCTCGGCGCGAAGCTGGACGACGACACCGTCGCGGTGCACCCGTCCGAGCGGGGGCGGCTCAAGCAGGCGCTGCTCAAGCTGGGCTGGCCCGCCGAGGACCTGGCCGGGTACGTGGACGGCGAGGCGCACCAGATCGAGCTGGCCGAGTCCGGCAAGGACGGCGGCAAGCCGTGGACGCTGCGGTCGTACCAGCGGGAGGCGGTCGAGGCGTTCTGGGCCGGCGGCTCCGGCGTGGTGGTGCTGCCCTGCGGCGCCGGCAAGACGCTCGTCGGGGCAGCGGCCATGGCCGAGGCGAAGGCGACCACGCTGATCCTGGTCACCAACACGGTGGCGGGACGGCAGTGGAAGCGCGAGCTGATCGCCCGCACCTCGCTGACCGAGGAGGAGATCGGCGAGTACTCGGGCGAGCGCAAGGAGATCCGCCCGGTCACCATCGCCACGTACCAGGTGCTGACCTCGCGGCGCGGCGGCGCGTTCACCCACCTGGACCTGTTCGGCGCCCGCGACTGGGGCCTGGTCGTCTACGACGAGGTGCACCTGCTGCCCGCGCCGATCTTCCGCTTCACGGCCGACCTTCAGGCCCGTCGCCGGCTCGGCCTCACCGCGACTCTGGTACGCGAGGACGGCCGCGAGGGCGACGTGTTCAGCCTGATCGGCCCGAAGCGGTACGACGCGCCGTGGAAGGACATCGAGCAGCAGGGCTGGATCGCCCCGGCGGAGTGCACCGAGGTACGGGTGACGCTCACCGACGCGGAACGGCTCGCGTACGCGACGGCGGAGGCCGAGGAGCGCTACCGGATGGCGGCGACCGCCCGCACGAAGCTGCCCGTGGTGCGGGCCCTGGTGGACCGGCACCCGGACGAGCAGGTCCTCGTCATCGGTGGGTTCCTCGACCAGTTGCACCAGCTCGGCGAATACCTGGACGCGCCGATCGTGCAGGGCTCCACCACGAACAAGGAACGCGAGCGGCTGTTCGACGCGTTCCGCTCCGGCTCGTTGCGGACCCTGGTGCTCTCGAAGGTCGGCAACTTCTCCATCGACCTGCCGGAGGCGGCGGTGGCGATCCAGGTGTCCGGCACGTTCGGCTCGCGGCAGGAGGAGGCGCAACGGCTGGGCCGGGTGCTGCGCCCGAAGGCCGACGGCCGGCAGGCGCACTTCTACACGGTGGTGTCCCGGGACACCATCGACACCGAGTACGCCGCGCACCGGCAGCGGTTCCTGGCCGAGCAGGGGTACGCGTACACCATCGTGGACGCCGACGACGTGCTCGGGCCGTCGCTGCCCACAGTCGACTGAGCGACCGGTGGGCCGCCCCTATCGGGCGACCCACCGTCACGACCGGGTCAGGAGTAGTTGACCAGGAAGTAGTAGCTCGTCGTGTCGGTCCACACGCCGTCGGCGGTCCGGCCGCGCACCCGCATGCTGTACGAGCCGGCCGAGGTCGGCGTGAAGGTCGCCGTGGCGACTCCGGCGGCGTTCGCGGCCACGGTCACCGGCTGCCCGTCCTCGACTGTGTACTCGAACTCGGTCACACCCGGGCTGCCCTGGGTGAAGGTGAACTCACCGGCCACGCCCACACCGCCGGACCACTGACCGGCCGGGTAGGTGCCCGAGCTGACGAGCGGCGCCGTGCCGACCAGGAACGGGTAGTCGGTCTGCGGCGTGTAGTCGCCCGCGGCGGTACGCCCCCGTACCGAGATGAGGTTGGCGCCGTTGCGGTCCATGGTCACCGTGATGTCCGTGACCAGCGCATCAGGCTTCTTCGGCACGCTCTGCCAGGCGCCGCCGTTGAGCTGGTACTCGAAGGTCGTCACCTCGCTGATCTCGGTGTAGACCCCGAACGTGCCGACCGACCCGATCCCGCCACGCGGGCTGTACTCGTCGTAGGCGCTGCTCACGTTCACCCGGGCGTCGCGGACCCGGAAGTAGTACCGGCGTTCCGGGCTGACCGTGCCGTCGGCCGTCCGGCTGGTGACAGTCAGCAACGTGTAGCCGGAGTGCGTCGGCGTGATCTCGACGGTGGCCCGGCCGTCCGCGCCGGCAGCCACCACCTGCTCCTCGCCGGCGTACTCCAGCACGTAGCGGTACTCGGTCACGCCGGAACGGCCCGGGTTGAAGGTGAACCGGCCCGTCTGCCCGGGCTGGCCGCCCTCACCGTTCTCCGGGTAGTCCTCGGACGTCACCACCGGCGCGTCGCTGACCTCGAACGTGTACGTCCGGGTCGGGGAGAAGGAGCCGTCCTGGAACCGGGTACGCACCGTCAGCGTGTTGCTGCCGGAACGGTCCGGGGTGAGCGTCACCCGTGCCCAGCTGTAGTCCGGGTCGACGACCTGCTCCGGCCCGTCGTTGAGGCGGAAGAGGTAGGCGTCGACGTCGGGCATGCCGGTGTCGAAGTTGAACTCACCGGGGATGCCCACGCCGCCCCAGGCGCCGTTCTCGTAGTAGGTGCTGGAGGAGACGTACGGCTTGGTGTCGATGACGTTGAACTGCTGCTCCTGCGTCTCCGAAACAGTGCCGTCGGCACTGATGCTCCGGACGTTCAGCACGTGCCAGCCACCCTCGGTGGGCGTCCAGCGCAGCACCGCCGTGCCGTCCGCGGCCGCGTCGATGCGCAGCAGATCGCCACCACCGAACGTGTACTCGTACGCCACCACACCGGTCCGGCCGGGCCGGAACGTGAAGGTGCCGGGACGGTCCACCACCCCGTCGTGCTCGGGGAAGTCGAAGTCGTCCGACTCCACGGTCGGGAGGTCGCGGACCCACACGTTCTCGGTGTGCCCGCCGACGAGTTCGCTTCCGGCGTAGCTGCGTACCTCGACCTCGACGAGGCCCGCCTCGGCGAACGTCACCGGGATCTCGGTCGGGCCGTCAGGGTTCACCGGCACCCGGGTCTCCGCGCCGGCGCCGATCCGGTACCCGAACTCGGTGACCCCCTCCACGTTCGTCGACAAGGCAAGCTTGCTGGGCAGCCCGACGCCGGCCATCGTCACCTGCACCTGCGGCGCGGTCGACTTCACCCAGAACTCGTAGTGCACAGTCTCGGACGAGTTCGACGCGCTGTCCACGCTGCGCACGCTCAGCGAGTCGGAGAACGAGGTCGGGGTGTATTCGAGCGTCACGTCGGCGCCGGGCGACGGCGCGGGGATGTAGTGGTACGCGTCGCCGAAGCGGCCCCAGTAGTAGCCGACCACGTCCGGCGAGCCGTTGGCCTTGAACGTGAACGTCCCCGGCACCCCCGACCCACCGTGCGGCAGGCCGTCGTTCGGGTACTTCTCCGAGGTCACCACGGGGGCGGCGGGTCGCTGCGCGTCCACCTTGACGTAGCACGGCTCGGCCCACGGCGAGAAGTCGTGATCGTCGTAGGCGCGGGCGGTCCAGGCCACCACTGTGCCGTGCGGGTATTGCGACATGTCCCAGTCGAGCTTCGAGAGGGCGCCGCCGTAGCTGTATCCGAACTGCTCGGCACGCTGGTCCTCGTGGCCGACCGGCCATGCCGCGAACTGCCCCCGGTAGGTGGCGTCGTTGCTGTCCGCGTCCGCGCCCTTGACCATCAGGCCGTGGTTGCGCGGCCCCACCGGCTGCGGGTTCGTCTTGGTCCCGCAGGCCCAGGCCGGGAAGTCGATCCCGATCTGCCCGACCGTCGGCGCGTGGTTCGCCTCACTGTTGATCACCGGGAACGGACGGAGCTTACGACCGTGGGAGAGCTTGCCCTCGGAGCCGTGCGGCAGCCGGATCTCGACGGTGAGCGTCTGCTTGCCCTGATCCGCGAGCTTCTGAAGGGCGGGCATGATGTCCCACGCCAGATAGCCGGGGCAGGCCGCCTCCCCGCCGGCCTGGACCGTGCCGAGCAGCTCGCGACGGCGCGGGCTCGACGCCCAGCTCGTGGTCGCGGTGATCGGGTCGGTACGCCACAGCTCGACCGGCTGGGCGATCGAGCAGTCCGCCGCGGAGCGCTCCGCGACGACCAGGTCCGCCTTGTGGATGACGGTCCCGCGGAAGCGCGAGACGTCGAAGGTGAAGTAGGACCGGGACTTGTGCTTCGTGCCGGTCGCGTCCGTCCAGGCGCCGACCGGCGCGTCCCCGTCCGTGTTGACGAACGACTTCCTCGGCTGTTGCGAATCCGTGTAGGCCCAGCCGGACTTGCCGGTGGTCCGGTGCTCGTAGGCCTGCGCCGGAGCGGTGTCGACGCTGATCAGGCCGGCACCGAGCACTATGCCCAGTGACGCGGCGAGCATTCTTCGTGCGCGCACGACGATGCCCCTTCCCCCCGTAGGACAACGGCGTGCATCGCCGTCGAGTCGCATGAGGGTATCGAAGGGGGACGACAGAGGCGTACGCCGATTCGGCTGGCCTGAGCCGACCGGGCGGACCGCATCGGCGCGGCCCGCCCGGTCCGACGGTCAGCCCTTGCCGCTGGCCCGGAACGCGACCCAGGCGTCGCTCATCCGGTCGGCCTGGCCCGGGGTGAACATGTTCATGCAGGAGTCCTGCGTGTAGTCCATGAAGTTGTGGATCGGGTCCAGCCCCGGCGCGGTGCAGGTGTCCGCCCCGATCGGGCAGTTGAACTGCGGCGCCGCCTCACGCGGCGTGTCCGCCACGAAGTCGCCGGACGCGGAACAGCCGTGCGCGAACGTGTGCTCCAGCATCAGCCAGTGGCCCACCTCGTGCGTCAGCGTGTCACCGAGCGCGTACTTGCCAGCCGTGCCACCGGGCATCGACTCGTCGAGCATCACCACGCCGTCGATGTAGTCACGGCCGTTGTTGTAGCCCTTCG
Source organism: Micromonospora sp. ATLC20 (assembly GCF_057196585.1). NCBI lineage: Bacteria > Bacillati > Actinomycetota > Actinomycetes > Micromonosporales > Micromonosporaceae > Micromonospora > Micromonospora sp. ATLC20. The sequence goes on along the minus strand of NZ_JBXUOV010000031.1, from coordinate 36,910 downwards.
GGAAGTACGCCCAGCCGAGCAGCCCGTCACCGATGTTCGCCGCGTAGACGTTCAGCGTGCGGGAGTCACCGGTGTAGAGCGCCTTCTTCATGTCCCGCTCGTTCTTGCCCGGCACCACCGCGTACCAGGCGCTGTTCACGGTCCAGGTGGTGTCCACGAGCGAGAAGCGGAACGGCGTGTCCGACGCGTCGGCCGCGGTACGACCCGCGAACGAGTCGTTCAGCACCGTCATCTGGGCCGAGATGAGCGTGTTCCAGCGGGCCTTCTCGGCCGCGCTCAGCTCGTGGTCCGAGATCATGTGGAAGACCGTCGGGACGGTGACGCTGCCGTTCGCCAGGCGCGGCGAGTCCTTGATGACGCCGTACGCCTTGGCCTCGTTCGTCGAGTAGAGCTCGGGCTCCTTGGCGGTGGCGCCCTCGCGTACCCGGGCGGCGCTGTGCGTGTCGGCGCCCGGCTCACATTCGGCGGCGGGAGAGGCGGTCACGGGTGCGGCCGTGGCCGCGACGGGGGCTCCGCCGGCGGTCAGGAAGGCGGCTGCGGCAGCGACGAGCACTGCCAGGTGGATCGTCGGTTTCCTGTGCATCGTTGCACCTTTCGAGAGGCATGAAAGGAGTACCGACGCGGGGTTGTCAAAGCTGCGGATCGATGACGTCGTCGTCCCAACATAAGACCACGTCAGAGGCACGGACAACACCCCCACCAACCCGGGAGATCCGTCTCTACCTAGCCACAATCTTTGGTGGCTGCGTAATTCAGCAAACGCTGAACCGGGCGGCAGCCAGCACATAATGGGCCACGCTCACGCCCTCCACCGTAGAGGCTCTATAGGCCCATGACCCGATTCGCTTCGCTCGCAAGAAGCCTCGCGCGAGCCTTGACGAAAGCCTCGTAGTCTCCCGAAAATAGCTCATGCTCGGGAACGAACGCCAACGGAAAGGTTAATTCGGGCGACGCCAGGTGGACCCGATAAGTGGCGGGCGAATCTCCACCGAGAATCTTATTGTCAATAGAACTGATGAAGCAAATGTTGGCCAACAGACTATGCCTTTCCACATCTATCCCGGCCGAACGAAGGTACGCCTGCGGGTAGATGTGATGGAACTCATTACGATTATAGCTTTTTAGCACCGCCGCCAAGTCGATGCTTTGGCCTGAAACAAGACTGCGCGGGCGCTGCTGAGCCAGCATGAGAATGAAGGTGCGACTCAATACAGTACTTAGCTTGAACTGGTGACGGAGAAACAAAGACTCATCGACATTCACAGACATGTCGGTTAGGCGACATTTGCGACCGGCCCGCAGGTTCTTAATCTCACTGATGTCCGCAGCAAGACTCGGAGTTACGGATCTGCCATAGCGAGCAGAGAAGCAGGCTCGCCAGAACCACCTTAGGATAATCCGTCGCTGTGCGTCAGAGTAGCTAACCGACCGCCCATCCGGCGCAGAGAAGAAGACTGACAGGGGAACAAGCGTAGAGGCGTAGGGAAGATTAGCAAGTTGCTGAACACCCAACTCCCTTCGCACGAAATCGATCGCTCCTCGGATTCCATTAATGACATGAGGAAAGAGTTCCCTGACCTTAGCCCCCTTCATTGAGATCATCGCTTTAGGTGAGGCATCACCCTCAACAATTGCTGCACAGCAGCGCAAGAGAAGCGTAATCTCTTCGCCCACATCACCGAAACCGAAGGGCTCCAACTCCTCGCTCAGTTCCGAGAACTTCCGCTGAAGATCGAAATCGTCAGACCAGGTCCACGCGCTGAGCAACTGCAGAGTATCCAGCTCAACCCCAAGACGATTGACGCGCTCAAAAACAATCGCCACACCCGCCCTATCGTCAGTCGCGAAGCTCTGAATGGGGATCGAAACTTCCTTGAACTTGCTATGCAGATCGTCAATCACAGCTATGACATCAGAGGACAATTTCCTTGACGCCTCACCGTAGGCTGGCGCATCAAAAAGTACCGCCAGAGGAAAGTACCTGTCTGGATCCGCGTCAGCAGGTGACAAGGCCAGGAATTGACTATCCTGCGCGTCTGCATCACTTCGATAATCGAAGTAAATGTTCGTCCATTCGGTTGCCTCAGCTGGCTTAAGTTCGGTCTGAAAGACACCAAAGATGCTAGTTAGCCGCTGCTGCCCATCGAGCACGTAATCGACCGGATAGTCGGCAGGCCTGGGCGGAAGAATGAAGGGGCCAAGGTCTCGCTCCGTCTGCAATTCGGCCTTCGTGCGCCAGAAGAGTAGCGCGCCAAATGGATAGCCCTTATAGATGCTATCCATGAGTTGAGCGACACGATCCGAGTCCCACACGAAGCCCCTCTGGAAAGCAGGGATCCTCACTCTACCTTCAGTTACGGCACTGATCAGCTGCCTAATCGAAGTCATGCCCCTACTTCCAGTAGAGTTATCAAAGTTTGACTCATTCCGCAATATCTCGAACCTGCCGCCTACTGAAGATCGTGGCGCAGCTCGGACCTCTTTCCTAGTCGCCTTGGCAGGACTAGGCAACCCTCACTTGCCGACTAGAGCACGATCGGAAAGCGCTACTCACCACTGACCTGCAGGTTCGTCTGTAGAAGCACTAGATCGGCATTCGGTCGGCTTTCCGACACTTCTCGGCGCATGTCGAACGCCTAGCAGGCCAGCGCGGGCACGTCTTGGGCGGCTCGCACCGAAGCAGGACTTGCCCGCACCCTCTATAAGAACGGCACCCGCATCGGGCGCCTTGTCAGCGGCGCCGGTGACGGGCGCGGCGGCCGAAGTCGCGGAAGCCGAGCCGCCGGTACAGCCCGGCGGCCGGGTTGTCGTCGTTGACGCAGAGCCATGCGGCGTCCGCGCCCGCGTCGGCGAGGCCGCGCAGGACGCGCGCCACCAGGTACGCGCCGACCCGTCGCCCGCGCCACCCGGGCACCACGCCGACCTGGTCGATCCAGTTGTCGAGCACGGTGACGAAGCCGGCCGCCGCACCGTCCGGGCCGCGTGCGAGCAGCGTCAGCTCCGGGCGGAAGTCCTCGTCGTCGCGCAGGTCGCCCAGCCACTCGTCGGCCTCCGGCTCCACGAATCCGGGCCGGTCGGCGAACGACGCGCGGTAAGTGGTGAACAACTCCGGCCCCAGCGTGGCAGGCTCCACAGCCACGCCGTTCGGCGCGGCGACCTCGGGCAGCACGTCGAGGTCGTGCCGCAGCACCCACTCCAGGAACGTCCGCGTGTAACCGCGCGCCGCGAACAACTCCTCCGCTGCCACGTTCCACGTCTCCGTGGTGACCAGCAGGCCCCCGTCGCCGGCGTGCTTCTCGGCCCGGTCCAGCAGCGCGCCGCCGAGTCCGCGCCCGCGCCACGCCGGGTGCACCAGGCCGGTGGCGGTGGCGGGCGTCCGCCCGGTGCCGACCCCGACGGCCGCGACCAGGTCGTCGCCGGACCAGGCGCCGTGGGTACGCGTCTGCAGCAGCCGCGCCCGCGCCAACGGGGTACGCCCGAACAGCGGCAACCCGCCGTCAGTAGCGAGGCACGCCTGCGCCAGGCCGGTCAAGGCGGGCAGGTCTTCCTCGCCGAACTCCCGCCACACCAGCCCATCGATCCCGCCCACGCCCACTCCCGCCACCCCGCCCGACCCTCACGGTCCGGCACCCCGACGCAGTAGGCCCCACCCCGCCCCCCACGGTCAACCACTTTCCCCACCCGCCCCACCCGCCCACCCGCCCACCCGCCCACCGCGATCTTGGAGTTGTGGCACCTCACAAAGGCCGCCGATCCGACCATCTGGGCGCCACAACTCCAAGATCGGCAGAAGCGCCCCCACCACCCTGTCGATCATGCAGTTGCTGCCCCGACAGAAGCCGCAACCCGGGCACCAGGAGGGCCGAAACCGCAAGATCGACGGGGGCTCGGGCGGGGGCTCGGGCGAGGGCTACGGGGTGGGGGTGGCGTGGATCAGGACTGTGGCGCCTGCGGACAACGGGGCCAGCAGCCACTTCAGGGGTTGCTCGTCCTCGGTCGGGTTCACCACGAGGCGGTCGCCCGGGTGCAGGTCCATCCGAGTGGCGATCTCGGCGGCCAGGCGCCGCCACGCGCCGAAGCTGGTGCCGTCCGGCGTGGCCGGGTCGGACGGGTCGACGGCTGTGTAGTCCGGCGGGTCGGTCGGGTGGCGCAGCACCTCGGCGGACCAGTCCAGCCAGCCCGGCGGCACCTCACCGAGCGGGCCCGGCCCGGTGCCCACCAGGTAGCGGTGCGCCCCTTCGGGCACGTCCTCCAGCCAGTCGTCGAGGCGTTCCGGCGTCACGAACACCGCGTCGTACGGCCGGTCCGCGTCCGGTTCCAGCACCGGCAGCCCGGCCAGCGCGCGGGGCCGGAACGAGACGGACAGCCCGACCGACCAGGCCCCGAGCAGCACCGCGGCGGTACGCCAGTGCGGCGGCAGGAGCACCGCCACCCGGTCACCGGGGCGCAGCCCGCACCCGTCGCGGAGCAGCCCGGCGCTGCGGGCGGTCCACTCACCGAGCTGCGCGGCGGTGAGGTCGGTGCGTTCCCCGGTCGCGTCGTCGTGGTAGCTGAGCAGCGGGTATCCGACCGCGTCGGGCGCGACGGCGACGGTTGTCTGGTGGGCCATGCGCGGACTCCTGTCTGCCGGTCCGCTCACCCTAACCGCGGGAGCCAGCCGGCCGGGACAGCCGAGCACGCCGACACCGAGCCCGCAGGGACAGATGAAGCAGCCCCGTTCAGCGCGCGGGCAGTTCGGGACCACCGTCGAGCAGCGGCGCCAGCAGGTCGCCCTGCTTCTCCACTCGCTTGAGCACCTCGCCGGCGGTGTACGGCCGCGTGGACGGCCGCTTCCCCGCCGCTCCGGCCTCCACCTCGTCCCAGGTCAGCGGCGTGGACACCGAGGGCACCGACTGGGCCCGCAGCGAGTACGGCGCCACAGTCGTCTTCGCCGCGTTGTTCTGACTCCAGTCGATGAAGACCTTGCCCGGGCGCAGGTTCTTCGCCATCTTCGACACAATCAGCTTCGGGTGCGCCTGCTCCAGCTCCTGCGCGATGCGCTTGGCGTAGTCGGAGACGATCTCGGCGTCCTGCGTGCCGGCGATCGGGCAGCAGAGCTGCATGCCCTTCTTCCCCGACGTCTTCGGGAACGAGGAAATCCCGTCGGAAGCCAGCCGGTCGCGCATCAGCAGCGCGACCTGGCAGCACTGCTTGAGCGCCGCCGGGGCGCCCGGGTCCAGGTCGACGACCATCATGTCCGGGTGCGCGCCGATCTTCCACTGGGGAGTGTGCAGCTCCAGCGCGGCGAGATTCGCCAGCCACACCAGCGTGGGCAGCTCGTCGCAGACCACGTAGTCGATGGTCTCCCGCCCCTTCGTCGACCCGGGGGCGGGCAGGTTCTCGGTGCGTACCCAACCGGGGGTCGCGGCGGGTGCGTTCTTCTCGAAGAACGAGCCGCCGTCGACGCCGTTGGGGAACCGGATCCGGGTCAGCGCGCGATCGCTCAGGTGCGGCAGCAGCGCGGGGGCGATCCGGGTGTAGTAGTCGATCACCTCGCCCTTGGTGAACCCGGCCTTCGGGAACAGCACCTTGTCCAGGTTGGACAGCTCCAGCGAGCGCCCCTCGACCTCGACCTTGAGCCGGTCAGACGGCATCGTCGACCTCCTCGGGCGGCTTGTCCGGGCGCAGGCGCAGGATACGCGGGAAGCGCAGCCGGCCGTCCGGCGTGCGCTGGCCGTACTTGACCTCCACCACGATCCGGGGAGTTACCCAGATCGCGCCCCGGGCATCCTCGCGCGGCACGCCGGCCGCGAACGGCGAGTCGGTGGCGCGCAGCGGCTCCAGCTCGCGCAGCAGTTCCCGTTCGATGGCCGCGCCGATCCCGCCGCCGACCCGCCCCCGGTAGACGAGCCGCCCGTCCGGGCCCGGCACGCCGACGAGCAGGCCACCGACGCGCCGCGCCCCGGGTCGCCAGCCGCCGACCACGAAGTCGCCGGTGACCTCCAGTTTGACCTTCACCCAGTCCGGCGAGCGCACACCGGGCCGGTAGAGCGAGTCGACCCGCTTGGCCATCACCCCCTCCAGCCCGTGCTCGCCGGCCGCCGCGTAGGTGGCCGGGCCGTCGCCGAAGACCGGCGGCACCGCCCACCGGGCGGCGCCGAGCCCGAGCGACTCCAGCGCCGCCCGCCGCTCCCGCCATGGCCGGGCGGTCAGGTCGACGCCGTCGAGCCGCAACAGGTCGAAGATCATGTACGTGACGGGTACTGTCGCCGCCAGCCGCGCCGCCTTGACCGGGTTACGCACGTGCATCCGCTCGGCGAGCGCGGTGAACGAGGGCTGCCCGTCGGTGAAGAGGACGACCTCGCCGTCGAGCAGCGCGTCGCCTACCTGCTCGGCCAGGTTCAGCAGTTCCGGGTACGCGGTGGTGATCTCGACGCCGGAGCGGGCGTAGAAGTGCCTGTCGCCGCGGGAGATGTCGGCGAGCGCGCGGACGCCGTCCCACTTGAACTCGTACGACCAGGCGGCGCCGGCCGGGAGCGGCCCGGTCGTCGCGAGCATCGGCTTCAACGGCGCGCCGGGCACCTCCTGACTGTAGTTGGGCACGGAAGCGCGTGCGTCCCGTTCGATCGTTTGCGATTCTGGTGGTCAACCGGGGAGAGGAGCGCGGGAATGCGGGCGATCTGGAAAGGAGCGGTGTCGTTCGGCCTGGTGTCGATCGGGGTGAAGGTCTACTCGGCCACCGAGGAGAAGGACATCCGTTTCCACCAGGTGCACCGTGAGGACGGCGGCCGGATCCGCTACAAGCGCACCTGCTCGGTCTGCGGCGAGGAGGTCACCTACGACGACATCGCCAAGGGGTACGACATCGGCGGCGGCGAAATGGTCATCCTCACCGACGAGGACTTCGCCGACCTGCCGTTGAGCACGTCGCACGCGATCGACGTGCTGGAGTTCGTACCGGTCGAGCAGGTCGATCCGATCCTCTACAACAAGGCGTACTTCCTGGAGCCGGAGGGCTCGGCGACCAAGCCGTACGTGCTGCTGCGCGACGCGCTGTCCGACTCGGAACGGGTGGCGATCGTCAAGGTGGCGCTGCGCCAGCGCGAGCAGCTGGCCACGCTGCGGGTCCGCGAGGGCGTACTGCTGCTCAACACCATGCTGTGGCCGGACGAGATCCGCCGGCCCGACTTCGGCTTCCTGGACGAGGACCTGAAGGTACGCCCGCCGGAGCTGGCGATGGCCAGCTCACTCATCGACTCGATGGCCGGGGAGTTCGAGCCGGACGCGTTCACCGACGACTACCGGGCGGCGTTGCAGGAGGTCATCGACGCGAAGGTCGAGGGCCGCGAGGTGGTGCAGCCGGAGGAGGAAGAGGCCGCGCCCGCCGCCGCGGTGGACCTGATGGCCGCGCTGAAGGCGTCGGTCGAGCGGGCTCGGGCGGCCCGGGGCGGGGCGCCGTCCGGCGGCGGGGCCGAGCCGACCCCGATCTCGTCGGCCCGATCGGCGAAGAAGGCCGCGAAGAAGGCGCCGGCCGGGAAGACGGCGGCGAAGAAGGCCGAACCGGCGAAGAAGGCGGCTGCCAAGAAGGCACCGGCGAAGAAGACGGCGGCGAAGAAGGCCGAGCCGGCCAAGAAGACCGCGGCCAAGAAGGCGCCCGCGAAGAAGAAGAGCGCCTGACGCGTACGGCGAAGGCCCCGCCCCCGATGGACGGCGGGGCCCGCACCGCTCAGCCGCGGCCGAGCTTCTCGGTCGGGGTGACGCGGACGATGACGCGCTCCTCGCCGGGGCGGCGCCAGGGGTAGGTGTCCTGGCCCAGGTACTTCTTCGCCATCCGGTCGATGTGCTCGTCGGCGCCCTCGGTGACGAACTCGACGGTGCCCTTGATCCACAGAGTGCGGTAGTCGTCGGCCTTGTCCGCCACCGACACCGCGACCACCGGGTTGCGGGACATGTTCAGGTACTTCTGCCGGCCCTTGGCCGTGTTGAACACGACGTGCTCACCGTCGGTGTCCACCCAGACCGGGGTGACGTGCGGGGTGCCGTCGGCCTCGACCGTCGCCACGTGCGCTAGCTGCGGCTCGCCGAGCAGGGCCAGGTCTTCTTCGTTGAGGATCGCCATGGTCGGAAACTACCCCGCGCGGTGCCCTCGTATCGGGCTTCGTGTCCGGATCGTGGTGGCCGTATGGGCACGCTGGGGCTCCGGGCGGGTACCGTGTGCGCTGGCCTCGGCGGCGGCCCGCCGGGGGCGCACCCACCCACCCTGCAGGGAGTCGACGTGAGCGAGCGTGTGGAGAACCGGTCGGCGGGCCAGGCCCCGGCCACCAAGGCACAGCGGCGGCTGGCCGCCCAGCTGGCCGAGAAGAAGGCAGCCGAGGCGCGTCGCCGCCGGCAGTCGATCCTCGGCGCGGCAGTGGGCGTGCTCGCGGTGGTGGCCCTGGTCGGCGGCCTGGTCTGGCTGAACAGCGGGGACGACGACAAGGCGTCCACCGCCGGCTCCTCGGCCAGCCCCACCGCACCGGCCGAGCCCACCGCGCCCGCCCAGGAGCTGCCCGCCGGCATCGACCCGGCGCTGAAGACCAAGCCGACCGTGCAGGCCGGCACCGGTGAGCTGAAGAAGCTCACGGTCACCACGCTCGTCAAGGGCACCGGGCCGGCGGTGAAGGCGGGTCAGAACATCACCACGAACTACGTGGGCGTGTTCTACAAGGACGGCAAGCAGTTCGACGCGTCCTGGGACAACGGCCAGCCGGCCACCTTCCAGATCGGCGTGGGCCAGGTCATCAAGGGCTGGGACCAGGGCCTGGTCGGCGTGCCGGTGGGCAGCCGGGTCCAGCTGGACCTCCCGGCCGAGCTGGCGTACGGCAACGACGCCGCGGGCGGGCGCCCGGCCGGCCCGCTGCGCTTCGTCGTCGACGTCCTCGCTGCGCAGTAGATCACTCCGGGCTTCCGTCCGGTCACCCAGCGGCAGTAGGTTCATGGTCACCACGGGCGGCACGTCCGCCCGTGGTGATCTGCCCACCGACGCGGAGGTGCACGTGGCGGCGCTGGACGAGGCCGGGGTGACCCGGCAGATGTGGACGCTCTACGAGCCGGTCCACGCGGTGACCTACTTTCACCCCCGGGCCCGGGCCGCGTTCGAGGCGGTCGGGCTGCGGGGCTACTGGCGCGGCTACTTCGCCGGCCGGGCCGCGCCGCTCGGGGCGGTCGACGCGCCGGCGGTGACTGCGGCGTTCTTCAGCTTCGCGCCGGCGATGGTGGCCCGCGCCCTGCCGTCGGTGTGGCGCCTGGCCACCCCGGAGGAGGCGCTGCGGGCCCGGCTCACCGGTGGTGTGCAGGCGCTCGCCGAGTTCACCTACGAGCTGCCCGAATCGCACCTGGTCGAGGCCGCCGACCTGCTGGAGGAGGCGGCCGGGCGGGTGGACACGGCCGGGCGGGTGCTCGGCGCGGTGAACGCCGCCCTGCCCCGGGGCGAATACCCGCTTGCCCGGCTCTGGCAGGCCGCCGCGACGCTGCGCGAGCACCGAGGCGACGGGCACGTGGCGGCGCTGGTGACCACGGGCCTGGAACCGGTCGAGGTGGTGGCCTGGCGGTGCCGGGTCGACCAGTCGCGCGAGTTCCACCAGCCGGCCCGGGGCTGGACCGACGAGCAGTGGACCGCTGCCGAGCAGCGCCTGGTGGACAAGGGCTGGCTGACCGCCGACCTGAACACCACGCCGTACGCCACGGAGACGTTCCGCGTGGTCGAGGAGGCCACCGACCGGGCCGCGTCGGGTCCGTGGCGGGCACTGGGCGCGGAGCGTACCGCCCGGCTGCGGGAGCTGCTGGAACCGATCGCGACGCGCTGCCGCACGATCATCCCGGCCAAGGCCCCGATCGGCCTTCCGGCGCAGCGTTCGGCGAAGGCGGCGCAGCCGCACTGAACCGGGCCGCCGACTGGGGCAGGATGGCGGAATGGTGGACGCGGTGCTCTTCGACCTGGACGGCGTGATCGTGGACTCCGAGCCGGTGTGGGAGGAGGTCCGGCGGGCGTACGTCGCCGAGCACGGCGGCGTCTGGCAACCGGACACGCAGCGCCGCCTGATGGGCATGAGCACCGGCGAGTGGGCCGCCTACCTGAGCGGTGAGCTGGGCGTCGACAGGTCGGCCGAGCAGGTCGCCACCGAGGTGGTGACCGAGATGGCCCGGCGGTACGCGCAGCGCGTACCGCTGATCGACGGCGCCGACGCGGTCGTGCGCGGCATGGCCGCGCGGTGGCCGCTGGGGCTGGCCAGTTCCTCGCCGACCCGGCTGATCGCGGCGGCGCTGGACGAGACGGGCCTGGCTGGCGCGTTCGGCGCGACGCTGTCGACCGAGGAGACCGCCCGGGGCAAGCCCGCGCCCGACGTGTGGCTCGCCGTGGCGCAGCGGCTGGGCGTCGACCCGGCGCGGTGCGTGGCGGTGGAGGACTCGTCGAACGGGGTCCGCTCGGCGGCCGCCGCCGGGTGCCGCGTGGTGGCGGTGCCGCACGCGTCGTACCCGCTCGATCCGGACGCCGAGGCGCTCGCGGCCGTGCTGCTCCCCTCGATCGGCGCGCTCACTCCCGACGTGGTCGAGTCACTCGACCGCGGTACGGCGGAATGATCGGTAGGCGGCGGGGTAGCGCCATCACGCGACGACGGTGAGGGGACGGCGATGAAGGCGATCGTGTACGAGCGCAGCGGGGACGCCTCGGTGCTCCAGGTGGTGGAGCGGCCGGTGCCGGAACCCGGGCCGGGCGAGGTGCTGGTGCGGATGGCCGTGTCGGGGGTGAACCCGACCGACTGGAAGGCCCGCCAGGCGTGGCCGCTGCCGGCCGGCTGGCAGATCCCGCACCAGGACGGCGCCGGGGTGGTCGAGGCGGTCGGTGAGGGCGTGGACCGGACGCTGATCGGTGAGCGGGTCTGGGTGTGGGAGGCGGCGTGGCAGCGCCCGTGGGGCACTGCCGCCGAGTACACGCTGGTGCCGGTCCGGCACGCGGTGCCGCTCGGTCCGGCCTCGTTCGACCTGGGTGCGGCGCTCGGTATCCCGTTCATGACCGCGCACCGCTGCCTGACCGCCGGTGAGTTCATGCCGGACAAGCTGCACGCCGGTGCGTTGAGCGACCACGTGGTGCTGGTGCAGGGCGGTGCGGGCGCGGTGGGCAACGCGGCGATCCAGCTCGCTCGCTGGGCCGACGCGTGCGTGATCGCCACGGTGAGCAGCCCGGAGAAGGCGCAGCTCGCGGCGGCGGCGGGCGCCAGCTTCGTGATCAACTATCGCGAGCAGGACGTGGTCGAGGAGGTCCGCAAGGTCGCGCCCGACGGGGTGCACACGATCGTCGAGGTGTCCGCCGCCCGCAACGCCGCCGCCGACGTCCGGATGCTGCGTACCGGCGGGGCGGTGTGCGTGTACGCGGACGACGGCGGCGACGAGGTGACGTTGCCGATCCGGCCGCTGATGGGCCCGAACGCGCGCTGGCAGTTCGTGCTGATCTACACCGCGCCGAAGGTGGCGAAGGCGCAGGCGGTCACTGACATCGCGGCGGCGGTGGCGCAGGGCGCGATCCGCGTCGGTGCGGAGGCGGGCCTGCCGCTGCACCGGTATCCGCTGGCGGAGGCCGCGGCCGCGCAGCAGGCGGTGCAGGACAGTGTGGTGGGCAAGGTGCTGGTGAGCACCGCCGACGAGTAGGCGACCGGATTTCCCCGACAGCCGGACAGACGCGAACAAGTTTCGCAACAATGACGGTGCGGGTCACCCCGTAACGGACGGGCGGCCCCGGCGCGGTGCGAACGCCGGGGCCGCCCTCTGGGAGGAATGTCCGTTGGGAACGCGTTGCTACCCGTGTAGGCGACGGTACGCCGCGAAACGTTACGACGCGGTCAGTTCCCGCACGTCGAGGCCGCCGTCGGCGTACCGCGAGCGCACCACCTTCTTGTCGAACTTGCCGACGCTGGTCTTCGGGACCGCGTCGATGAACGCCCAGCGCTCCGGCAGCTGCCAGCGCGCCACCGAGCCGGCGAGGAAGTCCCGCAGCTCCTCCGCGGTCACCGAGGCGCCCTCGCGGACCACCACGGTGGCCAGCGGCCGCTCGTCCCAGCGCTCGTCCGGTACGCCCACCACGCAGGCCTCCAGCACCGCCGGGTGGGCCATCAGCGCGTTCTCCAGCTCGACCGAGGAGATCCACTCCCCGCCCGACTTGATCACGTCCTTGGCGCGGTCGGTGAGCGTGATGTAGCCGTCCGGCGACAGCGTGCCGACGTCACCGGTCCGCAGCCAGCCGTCCCGGAACTTCTCCTCGTCCGGGGCGTCGTCGCCGATGTAGCGGGCGGTCACCCACGGCCCGCGTACCTCCAGCTCACCCACCGACGTCCCGTCGGCCGGCAGCGGCTCGCCCAGCGGGCCGACGATCCGCGCGGTCACGCCCGCCGGGACGCGGCCCTGCGTGTAGCGGTAGCGCCAGGCGTCGTCGCCGGTCGCGCCGGCCGGCGCCCGGGAGACGGAACCCAGCGGCGACATCTCGGTCATGCCCCAGGCGTGGATGACGTCGATGCCGTAGCGGTCGTGGAACGCGTGCATCAGCGCCGGAGGGCAGGCCGACCCGCCCACGATGACCTCCCTGAGCGAGGAGAGGTCCACCTCGTGCGCGTCCAGGTAGGCCAGCAGGTCGGTCCAGATGGTCGGCACCGCGCCGGCCAGCGTGGGGCGCTCGGCGGCGATCATCGCGGCGATCGGCTCGGCCTGCAGGAATCGGTCCGGCATGATCAGCGACGCGCCGGAGAGAAACGCCGCGTACGGCAGGCCCCACGACATCGCGTGGAACATCGGCACGATCGCCAGCTCGCGATCGTTCGGGCCGAGTCCGAAGCCCTCCGGCATGCAGACCTGGAGCGAGTGCAGGTAGATCGAGCGGTGCGAGTAGGCGACGCCCTTGGGGTTGCCGGTGGTCCCCGACGTGTAGCAGAGGGCGGCGGCGTCGCGCTCGTCCACCTCCGGCCAGTCGAAGTGGTCCGGGCGGTCGGCCAGCAGCGCGTCCCAGTGGTGCACGGTGATCCGGTCGCCGGCCGCGGCCAGCAGCGGCGCCGGGTCGCCACCGCCGACCACCACCACGTGGGCCACTGTGGTCATCTCGCCGATCACCCGGGCGAGCAGCGGGATGAGCGTGGTGTCGACGAGCACCACCCGGTCCTGCGCGTGGTTGGCGATGTAGGCGACCTGGTCGGGGAAGAGCCGGATGTTGAGCGTGTGCAGCACCGCGCCCATGCTCGGCACGGCGAAGTACGCCACCAGGTGCTCGTTGTTGTTCCACATGAACGTGCCGACCCGCTCGTCGCCGGTCACCCCGCACTCGTCGCGCAGCGCGTGGGCCAGCCGGGCGGCGGTGCGGCCGACCTCCGCGTACGTCATCCGGCGAGGTTCGGCGCCGGTCCAGGTGACCACCTTCGCCGCGCCGTGCACGGTGGAGCCGTGTTCGAGGATCCGGGCGACCTGGAGAGGGGCATCCATCATCGTGCTACGCATGGGTAACAAGGTAGTGGCGGCGGTCACATCTGCGGAACCCCCCGGAATCGGCTAGGTGATCACGGATGATGCGTAGATTGTCCGGGTGAGCATCTCGTGGGCCGACTCGTACGTGGGGCAGCTTCGCGCCCTGGCCGGTGACCGCACCCTGATGTTCGTCGGCGCGCGCGCCGTGGTGCGCGACAACGCCGCCCGGGTGCTGCTGATCCAGCGTTCCGACAACGGCCAGTGGGCGTTGCCGGCCGGTGCCATGGAACTCGGCGAGTCGATCGCCGACTGCGCGGTCCGGGAGGTCCGGGAGGAGACCGGGCTACGGGCGCTGCGGGTCAGCGCGTTCGCGCTCTACACCGGCCCTGATCGCACCCACACCAACATGTACGGGCACACGTACCAGGTCTTCACCACGGCGTTCCGGGTCGACGAGTGGGACGGCGAACTCGCCCGGTTCACCGACGAGACCACCGACTCCGGGTTCTTCCACCCGGCGGACTTCCCGCACCCGCTGTCGTCGAGCGTGCACGAGACGCTCGCCGACCTCGACGTGTTCGAGCAGACCAACCGGCTGATCCTCAAGTAGCCGCCGGTCACAGCATCGTCTGCGACTTCGCCTCCATGTCGGCGGCGGCCTCGTCCTTCGACTCCTTCGTCAGCGGCTTGCCGCCCGGCGCGGGCGCCTTCCCGCCGAGCGGGTCGGCGCCGCCGGTGGCGCCCTGCGGGCCGGTGCCGCGTAACTGAAGGTTCGGCATGGCCAGCGTGACCAGCACCGCGATCACGGCGATCAGCCCGGTGGTCAGGAAGACCAGGTGCAGCGACTCGACGAACGCGGCCTGGACGGCGGCGCGTACCGGGGCGGGCAGGGCGAGGATCGCCGCCGGATCGTTGATCGAGAAGTCCCCGCCGGCAGTCACCGCGGCGCGCTGTTCCGGCGGGAGCTGCGCCAGCGCACCCGGCAGCCGCGCGGACATCTCCGAGGTGAGCCGGGACGACAGCACCGCACCGAGGATGGCCACGCCGAACGAGCCGCCGAGCGACCGGAAGAACGTCGCCGACGAGGTGCCCGCGCCCAGGTCGCGGACGCTCACCGCGTTCTGCACGGCCAGGATCAGCGACTGCATGCACAGGCCCAGCCCGACGCCGATCACCACCATGTAGCCGAACGCGAGCCAGAGCGAGGTGCCCACCTGGAGCTGCTGGAACAGCAGCATGCCGGCCACCAGCACGGCCGCGCCGGCCACCGGGAACCACTTGTACCTGCCGATCCGGCTCATCGCCCGGCCGGTCAGCACCGAGGTGACGATGACGCCGGCCATCATCGGCAGCATCAGCAGACCGCTGCGGGTCGGCGAGGCGCCCTTGACGATCTGCAGGTAGAGCGGGATGAAGATGATCGACCCGAACATCACCAGACCGAGCACGAAACCCGCGCCGTTGGCGAGCGCGAACGTGGCGCTGCGGAACAGCCGCAGCGGCAGGATCGGCTCCCTGGTCCGGGCCTCCTGGACGACGAACAGCACGCCCAGCACCGCGCCCGCGGCGAACAGCCCGACGATCACGCCGGAGCCCCAGGCGTACTCGGCGCCGCCCCAGCTCAGCGCCAGCAGCAGGCAGCTCACGCCGGCGACCAGCAGCGCCGCGCCGATCCAGTCGACCGTGTGCTCCCGCCGTTCGAACGGCACCAGCCGCATCACGTGCCAGCAGACCACGATGGCGAGGATCGCCAGCGGCACGTTGATGTAGAAGATCCACCGCCAGTTGTTCTCCGCGAAGTAACCGCCGACGAGCGGTCCGGCCACCGACGACACGCCGAACACCGCGCCGAACAACCCCTGGTAGCGGCCGCGCTCCCGGGGCGACACCACGTCCGAGATGATGGTGAACGCCAGCGTCATCAGGCCACCCGCGCCCAGGCCCTGCACGCCCCGCGTGACGATCAGCTGGGTCATGTCCTGCGACAGCCCGGCCAGCAGCGAGCCGAGCAGGAACATCCCGATGGAGAACAGGAAGACCGGCCGGCGCCCGTACAGGTCGGCCATCTTGCCGTACAGCGGCGTCGAGGCGGTCGAGGCCAGCAGATACGCGGTGACCACCCACGAGTAGTGGTTGATGCCGCCCAGTTCGCCGACGATGGTCGGCAACGCGGTACCGACGATGGTCTGGTCCAGCGCCGCCAGCAGCATGCCGGTCATCAGACCGAACATCAGCAGGCGGATCTGTCGGGCGGGCAGTGCGGGACGGGCGGCCTGGGCGGTCATCCCGCTTCCTATCCCACCGGGGGCGGATCATGCCCCCGGTGGGCGTACGAGTTTCAGCGGGCGGCGTGCCGCCCCTCGGCGAACTCCTCCACGATCTTGGCGCAGAACGCCGGCAGGTCGTCCGGCTTGCGGCTGCTGACCAGGCCGTTGTCGGTGACGACCTCCTGGTCGACCCACTTCGCGCCGGCGTTCGTGAGGTCGGTGCGCAGGCTCGGCCAGGAGGTGATGGTGCGGCCCCGCACCACGTCCGCCTCGACGAGCGTCCACGGGCCGTGGCAGATCACCCCGACGGGCTTGCCGGCGTCGAAGAACGCCTTGACGAACCGGACCGCCTCCGGGTCCGTCCGCAGGAAGTCGGGGTTCGCCACGCCACCGGGCAGGACCAGGGCGTCGTACGCCCCGGCGTCCGCCTCCTCGGTGGTGACGTCGACCTGGTACTGCTTGCCGTGGTCGAGGTGGTTGAAGGCCTGGATCGTGCCGGACTCGATGGAGACCAGCTCGACCTGGGCGCCGGCGTTCTCCACCGCCTCCCGGGGCTTGGTGTACTCGACCTCCTCGACGCCGTCGGCGGCCAGGAAGGCGATGCGCTTGCCCTGAAGTGTCGCTGCCATGCTGCTCTCTCCTCTCCGGGGTACGTCTGAGACGGTTCCCCCGCCCGATGCCGCGAAACCGGACGCATCGGGTGGCCCGCGTCGCGTTTGGCCCGACGGCCCGGGGGGATCCGCAGAGGCATGGCAGGAGCAGCAGCGGAAGAGCGCCGGCTCGCCACAGTCGTGACGAGCTGGCAGCAGCGCCCCGTGCTGGTCGTCGGGGACGCCATGCTGGACGAGTGGCGGTTCGCCGAGTCGGAGCGGCTCTGCCGGGAGGCGCCCGCACCGGTCCTCACCCTGCGGCGGCGGATCTCCGCGGCCGGGGGCGCCGCCAACACGGCGGTGAACGTCGCGGCGCTCGGCGGCCGGGCCGCGCTGGTCGCCCCGGTCGGCGCCGACGTGGCCGGCGACGAACTGCACGACTGCCTGGACCGGGCGGCGGTCTGGGACCGTACGGTGAGCCAGCCGGGCCGGCCCACGCCGGTCAAGCGGCGGATGCTCGCCGGCAACCAGATCCTGCTCCGCGAGGACTCCGGCGGTCCGGAGGACGGGCTGGACGCCGACGGCGTGGCCCGCCTGCTGACCGCGCTGCACTGCGCCACCGAGGAGCTGCGCGCGGTGGCAGCCGGTCAGCCGCTCACGCTTGTGGTCTGCGACTACGGCCTGGGCGCGCTGCCGTCGGCGGTGCGCGCCTGGCTGGTCGCCAACCGCGACCGGTACGGCACCGTGGCGCTCGACGCGCACGACCTGGCCGACTGGCGCGGACTGAACCCGACAGTGGTGACGCCGAGCTTCGCCGAGGCGACCCGGCTGCTGGCCCGTGCCGCCGCCGGGTTCGCGCACGCCGAACGGGGTGCCGTCCCCAGCGGCGACGTGCACCTGGACCACCTGGCCGAGGCCGACGGCCCGTCCGAGCTGATGGTGGGCGCCGCGCCCGGCGGGTCCGGTGAGCGCGTACCGGGCAGCCCGCACCCGACCTCCGGTACGCCCGCCGCCGAGGCCCCTTCCGGCCCGACCGGCGAGCCGATGCCCGGCGAGGAGCGGGTGGCGCTGACCGGCGACGGCCTGAGCGTCACCGGGACCGGCGTGACGGTGAGCGCGGCGGCCGGCGCCGGCGTGGACCGGGCCGTGCTGGCCGAGTCACGCCTGCCCGAGCTGCGCGCGCACACCGGTGCCGACGTGGTGGCGGTGACCCTGGACACCGAGGGCGCTGTGGTCGGCGGCGCCGAGGGCGAACCCCGGCGCAGCCACAGCACCCCGGTCCCGGCGAGTCACGCGGTGGGCGCCGGGGACGCGTACCTGGCGGCCATGACGCTGGCGCTCGCCGCCGACGCGGGCCTGCCCACCGCCGCCCAGCTCGCCCAGCTCGCCGCCACCATCACGGTGGCCGACACCGGCACCTGCGTGTGCCGGCGGCAGGACCTGCTGGCCGCGCTCGGCACCGGTCCGGAGGAGGGTGGGCACCCGGCGCTGGTCGGCGCCGACGAACTGGCCGCGCTGGTGGACGAGCACCGGCAGGCCGGCCGCTCGGTGGTGTTCACGAACGGCTGCTTCGACGTGCTGCACCCCGGGCACGTCCGCTACCTGACCCAGGCCCGTGCGCTCGGCGACCTGCTGATCGTGGCGGTCAACTCGGACGGCAGCGTCCGCCGGCTCAAGGGCCCGGACCGGCCGGTCAACCCGGTCGAGGACCGCATCGCGCTGCTGGCGGCGCTGGCCTGCGTCGACCACGTGGTGGTCTTCGAGGAGGACTCGCCGGCCCGGCTGATCGAGGCGGTCCGGCCCGACGTCTACGTCAAGGGCGGCGACTACCCGCCGGAGATGGTGCCGGAGGCGCCGCTGGTACGGCGGCTGGGCGGGCAGGTGCGCACACTCGGGTACGTGCCGGACCGCTCCACCTCGGCGATCATCGACCGGATCCGCGCCCACCCGGTCACTGACACGGTCGGCGAGAGCAGGCCGGCGTGACCCGTCCGCTCGACCCGGGCACGCCCGGACGGTTCCGGCACCACCGGCGGCTCGACGTGCTGATCCCCACCCGCAACCGGCCCGCCGAACTGGCGGTCACCCTGTCCGGGCTGGCCGCCCAGGAGGGCGTACCCGGGTTCGGGGTGGTGGTCAGCGACCAGTCCGACGGTGAGCCCGCGTACGCGCACCCGGCGGCGGCCACCATGGTCCGGGCGCTGCGCCACCGGGGGCACCCGGTGCTGCTGACCCGGCGGCTGCCCCGGCGCGGCCTGGCCGAGCACCGGTCCTACCTGCTGGCCCAGTCGGCGGCCGACGCCGTGCTCTGCCTCGACGACGACGTGTGGCTGGAGCCGGGCGCGCTGTCCCGCCTGGTCACCGCGCTCGACGAGCTGGGCTGCGGGTTCGTCGGCAACGCGGTGCACGGCCTCTCCTACGCCGACGACGTCCGCCCGGACACGCACCAGCACTACGAGGAGTGGACCGGGCCGCCGGTGCCGGAACGGATCATGCCCGGCACGCCGGAGTGGCACCGGGCGTCCATCCACCCGGCGGCGAACCTGCTGCACATCACCGAGAAGCTGAACCTGGCGGCGGGCGAGTGGCGCGCGTACAAGGTCTCCTGGGTCGGCGGCTGCGTGCTCTACGACCGGGCCAAGCTCGTCGACGCCGGCGGCTTCGACTTCTGGGAGCGGCTGCCCGAGCGGCACCAGGGCGAGGACGTCGCCGCGCAGCTCGCCGTGCTGGAGCGCCACGGCGGCGCCGGGGTGCTGCCCAGCGGGGCCTACCACCTGGAGTCGCCGACCACTGTCACCGAACGCGACGTGGAGGCGTGGGAAGTGGTGCTCAGCGAGTCGCCGGCGGAGGTGTGAGCAGCTCGCGGGCCGCCTCGACCACCTCGGCCACCGGCACGTCGGCCACGAACGACACCCGGTGCGGGCACTCGCCGTCGCCGGGCCGGTGCGGGTAGATCCCGGGTGTGCAGTCGACGCCGCAGACCGGGCAGTGGGTGGTCCAGGCGGCGATCGGGCGGTGCCGCCCGCGCAGCGGCGACGCCCCGTTGATCAGGTTGCCGACCCAGAAGACACCGACTGTCGGCGCGCCCACCGCGGCGGCCAGGTGCAGCGGGCCGGTGTCGTTCGAGACCACGAGCGCGCAGTCCGCGTACGCGGCCGCGAGCGCGCCCAGGCTGAGCGTGCCGACCTGGGGACGCACCGGAACGCCTGCCGCCGCCACCACCGCGTCGACCGTCTCCTGCTCGGCGGGGGTGCCGGTGACCAGCACCTCGTACCCGTCTCCGGTCAGCTCGCGCGCGACCTCGCCGAAGCGTTCCGGCGGCCAGCGCCGCCGCGTGTCGGTGGCGCCCGGGTGCAGCGCGACCCGCGGCCGGGTGGGTTCGCCGAGCACGGCGGCTGCCTCCGCCCGGTCGGCGGCGGTGACCGCCAGCGCCGGGGTGATCGTGGTGGCGGGCGCGCCGACCAGGGCGGCCACCTCCAGGTAGCGGATCACCTCGTGCTGGTAGTAGACGTAGCGCAGCCACCGGTCCAGCGGCGGCGCTCCCTCGGCCCGCAGACCGGCGGTGACCCGCGCGCCGAGCCCGGCCACGAACGGGTTCGAGTTGCCGCCGCCGCCGTGCACCTGCAACGCCAGGTCGAACCGTTCGGCGCGGGCGGCGGCCAGGAACGCCGGGACGTCACCCGGCGACTCGCCGGGCCCCGGGTCGCGGATGCCGGGCACCGCCGGCACCACCAGCACCCGGTCCACCGGGCCGGGCCGGTCGCGCCAGAGCGCCGCGTGCCACGGCGCGCCGAGCAGCACGATCTCCGCCGACGGGTACGCCGACCGCAGCGCGTCCAGCGCCGGCAGCACGAAGATGAAGTCGCCGAGCGCGTTGGCGCGCAGCACGGCGATCCGTTCGACGTCAGGGACTCGCTCGCCGACCGGTCCGAGCACCGACGACGGCCCCAGGTCGCGGCGCGGCGAGTCGGAGTCGCCCGACGGGCTGGTCACGCGGCCCCTACGGCCTGTCGATCTCGTCGAGCGCGGTGTCCGGGTGGTGCAGCTCCCGGTCCGCGGCCGGGTCGGCGGGCATCTGCGTACGGCCGACACCCGGTCGCGGACCGGTCCGCCCGACGGTGATGGTGCGCGGCGCGGGCCGGGTCGCCCGGGGCAGGCGCACCCGGAGCAGGCCGTGGTCCATCACCGCGTCGATCCGGTCCGGGTCCACGCGGGACGGCAGGTCCACGCGGTACTCGAAGCCCCGGGTGGTGAACCCGCCAGGGATGCCGTGGTCGGCGTTCACCTCGGCCTCCGACCGGGCGCGGACGCACAGCTCCCGGTCGTCCAGCTCGACGGCGACCTCCTCCGGCGCCACGCCGGGAAGCCGGACGACCACTTCCCAGCCGTCGGCCGTCTCGGCCAGATCCACGTCCTGGCTGCCGGACCGTCCGCCGACCAGCCGGCTCAGCTCGGAGCGCAGCGACTGGAGCTCGCCCATCGGATCCCAGCCCTGCTGGCGGCCACGCCAGCCCCGTCCGCTGCCCTGTTCCGTCATCGCGCGTCTCCGATCCGCCGTGTCGCCGAGGGGGGTCGCAGCGAGCTGGGCGCGTTCAGATCGTGCTCCGGGTCGACGCCGACACCGAGCCGGTCCACCAGTTCACCGCCGAGCCAGGCGCTGACGCCGAGGATCGCCAGGGCGACCACCTCGATGGCGATCAGCGCGCCGCCGGCCGCGCGGGAGTCGGCGTTGAGCCGGACCGCCCAGACCGCGGCGAACAGCAGGATCACCGCCACGTTGGCGGCGGCGTGGGTGACACCGACCCGCTTGGCGCGGGTGCCGGCCGGCAGGGCGAGCAGGTCGAACGCCCCGGCCGCCGCGGCCAGCAGGCCGCCGATCAGACCGACCGTGATGTTCCAGTACGCGACCTCGGCCAGGAAGCCGGGCCCGCCCACGGTGTCCACCACATCGAAGATCACCGCGGTCACGAAGAGCGCCACCGGGAACATCACGAGCATCGGATGCACGGGATGGCCGAGTACCTTCAGTCGGCTCTCCATCTCGGCCTCCATCCGTCACGTCCGGACGCACGCTGCGAACCGGTCCCTACCCGCCGGTCCCGGGGGCAAACCGGCACTCGACGCGTCTCCTAGGCTGACAGTGGCGGAAACCAGCCCGTCGCGGGCCGGAACCGTCGTGACGATCAACGGACGGGGGAGGAAGACGTGACGACCCGGGAGATCACCAGCGAGGCCGAGCTACGTGAGCTGATCGGCACACCGATGCCGCGGGCGGCCGCCAAGGACCGCCGTACGCTGCACGAACGCGACCGGGAGTGGCTCGCCGCCTCGCCGTTCTGCCTGATCGCCACCGCCGGCGCGGACGGCACCTGCGACGTCTCCCCCAAGGGTGACCCGCCGGGCTTCGCGCTGGTGCTCGACGACACCACGATCGCGATTCCGGAGCGGCCCGGCAACCGGCGGGCCGACGGCTACCGCAACATCCTGGCCAACCCGCACGTCGGGTTGATCTTCCTGATCCCCGGCCGCACCGACACGCTGCGGATCAACGGCCGGGCCCGGCTGATCTCCGAGGCGCCGTGGTTCGCCGACATGGAGGTCAAGGGTCACCGGCCGGTGCTCGCGGTCGAGGTTGCGATCGAGCAGATCTTCTACCACTGCGCGAAGGCGTTCCTGCGCTCCGAGCTGTGGCAGCCGGAGACCTGGCAGCCGGACGTGCTGCCGACGCGGGCCCGGCTGATCAAGGAGGTGGAGGCCCCGGCGGAGAGCCTGGCCGACCTGGAGCGCCACTACGGCCCGGCCTACCTGGAGACGCTCTACCGCTGACCGCTGACCGCTGACCGCGTCGGCGCCGAGCGGTGCGCTTGCGTCAGCGCCGGACGTTGCGCTTGCGTTTGCCCCGGCCGGTGTAGGGGCGGCCGTCTCCGACCGGTGCCGACGCCACCGGGCGCGGCCGGTCGGGGCGCGCCGCGTCGCGGCCTGGCCGGGCGGCGCGGTCATGACCCGCCCGGCCGGCGCGGTCGCCTGGTCGGGCGGCGCGCCGGATGCGGGACAGCGTCAGCACCACGCCGGTGCCCAGGGCGGCCAGCCCGACCGCACCGAGTACGCCCTGCACGCGCCCGCGATGCCCGCTGAGCTGCCCGAAGTCGGTGACGAAGTCGCCCGGGTCCGCCGGGTTGACCCAGATCGGCACCTCGGTGCCCGCCGCCCGGCACACCTCGAAGCAGGCCACCTCCTGCGCGTGCGTCCGGCCGTCGACCACGTAGCTGAAGTACATGGTGCTCGACGAGGAACCCTTGTTACCGCCACTCTCGGTCACCTGGTCGACCACCGTCGCCCGGGCGGGCGTACCCCGCTCGCGCAGCGTCACCGCCCAGTCGTCGAGCGCCGACTGGGTGTGGAACGGCAGCCAGAGCAGGGCGGCACCGGCGACCGCCAGCAGCGCGTACGCGAGACTGAGCCAGAGCGGCCGACGCATGATCACGCCGCCATCGTGACCGGGCGCCGCAACCCCCGCCGAGCTACCCGGCCGGGCTGAAGCGCGCCGGCACGCCGACGTCGGACAGGGCGCGGGCGAGGTGCGGCGCGGTCGTCTTCACGTACGCCGCACCGATGTGCGAGCCACCCCGGTAGATGAGCACGTTGCCGAACACCACCGGGCACCTGTCGGTCGGGCAGACGGCGTCGAACAGGTCGATCATCTTGACCTTCGGCGCGCCGGACACCGCCTGCCGCTGCATCCGGTACGCCGGGTCCTGGTCGTGCCGTTCCCTGTCGAACGCGCACCGGGACAGGCGCTTGCGGTTCTTGTCGGCGCACGTCACCGCCGGGCCGGGGCCGGGGTTGTTGGCGAGCACGACGACCTGCGTGCCCACGGCGTCGAGCTTCTTCCACGCGGACCGGACCCCGGCGACCATCGCCTCGACCGTCGGCTCCTTCGCGTCGCTGTCGAAGGCGCGCGCCGCGCCCTGCGAGGTGACCAGGTAGTCGGGTCGCTCCTCGACCAGTTTGCGCATCAGGGACCGGTTCCAGTCGATGCAGTCGGTGTAGAGCTTGCTCGGGTCGTCCGCCCGGACCGCCGGCGCGCTGGTGAACGGGCACGACGCCTTCGCGGCGATCAGGATCTTCCAGTCGTTCTGCTCGGCCAGCACCTGGAACGCGGGCAGCCACTGGTCCATCTTCGAGTCGCCGACGAGCGCGACGGTGGTGGCCGCGTTCGGGTTGCCGTACGTGCAGGACAGCACCTCGGCGCCGTCGACCTGCTGGAAGCACTTGTCCCGGTTGGTGTCGGGCACGTCCATGAAGCCCTGCCGGATCTGCAGCGGATCCGGTTTGATCACGTCGAACCGCTCCGGGACCGGGCCGATCGGGGCGGTACCGGGCGCTGTCGACAGCAACGCGGCCCCCGGGGCGTACTGGCCCTTGGTGGTGGTCGCGGCGGCGGCCCACGCGCCCATCAGCACCAGGACCATGCCGGCGCAGATGCCGACGAGCGTGAAGTTGCCGCCCAGGCTCAACGCCAGGCGAGGCGACGTGGAGATCTTCCGCGAGTAGCGCAGCGGGTTCTCCACCAGCCGGAACGTGATCCAGGACGGGATCACCGAGGCGAGCGCCACCAGCAGGCCCTCGGTCAGCGACAGGTCACCGAAGTGCGCGGCGGCCACCACGAGCATCGGCCAGTGCCACAGGTACAGCGAGTACGACAGGTCACCGATCCATTGGAACGGACGCGTGCCGAGCACCATCACCGGGCCGCGGGGGCCCGCTGCCGCGCCGGCCGCGATCACCGCCGCCGCACCGAGCGTGGGCAGCGCCGCCGCGTACCCCGGCCATGCGGTCTTCCCGCTGACCAGCAGCGCCGCCGCGACGATCGCGGCGAGGCCGAGCCATCCGAGGACGACAGCGACGGACCGGGGCATCCGGGCGGCGCGGACCGCCAGCAGCGCGATGGCGGCGCCGACCCCGAGTTCCCACAACCGCGTGGTGGAGACGAAGAACGCCCGCTGCGGCGAGTTCGCCGTCTCGACGATCGACCAGACGAACGACGGCACCGCCAGCACCGCGAGACCGACCCACAGGACCGGCCGTACGTTCGCCCGCCGGAGCTTGCGCGCGGCGAGGATGGCCAGCACGATCAGCAGCGGCCAGAGCAGGTAGAACTGCTCCTCCACGGCGAGCGACCAGAAGTGCTGGACCGGCGACGGCGCGACGTCCTCGGCCAGGTAGTCGACTGCGCGGTCGGCGAACCGCCAATTCACGATGTAGGTCGCCGCGGCGGCGATGTCGCCGCCGACGACCTGCCACTCACTCCGGGGTACGAACAGCCGGACCGCGACGGCGGTGGCCGCCAGCACCACGGTGGCGGCGGGCAGGATGCGCTTGGCCCGGCGCGCGTAGAAGCCGACAAGCGAGACCCGGCCGCTGCGCTCGATCTCCGAGATGAGCTGCCCGGTGATGAGGAAGCCGGAGATCACGAAGAAGACGTCGACGCCGACGAAGCCACCGGGGATGAACGGCAGCCCGGCGTGGTAGAGCAGCACCAGCCCCACGGCGACGGCCCGGAGCCCGGCGACGTCGGCCCGGAACCGGCTCGGCGTCGCCTCCCTGCCCGGCTCGCGCGCGGTCGCCGTACCACCCGGCTCCTCGGAGGGTGCACCTTCCCGATCGGCAACCTTCGTCAACGGCGGGGAAGTCATCGCGATCCTCAAACTCTGCGGCTGGGGGCGAGGGAACGATAGCGGCTGGTCACTCGGCGGGACAATCGCGCCGCGTCACCACCTCACCGGCGCGTGGCCTCGAAACCTGATGCGGTTGAATCGGCTGCGTGGCGAAGACCCTGACGATCACCACCCGCAACGCGAGCTTCCAGCAGTGGCAGGCGCTGCTGACCAACCGCACCAAGCGGCAGCGTACGGGGGAGTTCCTGGTCCAGGGGGTACGCCCGATCACCGTGGCCCTGGAGCAGGGCTGGGAGATCCGCGCGCTCCTGTACCCGGACCGGCAGCCGCTGTCCCGCTGGTGCCGTGACCTGCTCGACCGCGCCGACGCCCGGCGGGTCGCGCTCGCGCCGGAGCTGATGCGGGAACTGAGCGGCAAGGACGAGGAGTCGCCCGAGTTGCTCGCAGTGGTGGCGCAGCCCGCCGACGACCTGGCCCGCATCCCGGCCGGGCCGGCGATGCTCGTGGTGGTCTTCGACCGCCCCAAGACCCCTGGCAACATCGGCACGCTGGTCCGCTCCGCCGACGCCTTCGGCGCATCCGGCGTGATCATCACAGGCCACGCCGCCGACCCGTACGACCCGAAGGCGGTCCGGGCCAGCACCGGGTCGCTGTTCGCCGTACCAGTGGTGCGCGTCGCCGGCCACCGCGACGTCCTGGACTGGGTCGCCGCGGTGCGCGCGGACGGACTTCCGCAGGTCCAGATCATCGGTACGGACGAGCACGGGGACGTCGACGTCGCCGAGCACGACCTGACCGGCCCCACTCTCCTGCTCATCGGCAACGAGACGCACGGACTCAGCAAGGGCTGGCAGGAGGCCAGTGACCGGACCGTACGCATCCCGATCGTGGGGGCGGCGAGTTCGCTGAACGCGGCGGCGGCCGGGACGGTGGCGCTGTACGAGGCCGCCCGGCAGCGCGCCGGGCGCCGGTAGCGGGCGCGCCGCCACCGGGGCGCCCGGCGCTCCCCTGTCGGTCGGCGCGCTCCTCTATCCGGACGGGCGAGTGGACGCCCGCTGCGAGGCCGCCTGCCGGTGGGCAGCGCTGCCCTCCCGGTAGAACAGGTAGCCGCCGTGGTGCAGGACGTCGCCGTCGAAGCGGCCATCGGCGGTGAACCCGCTGTCGTCCCAGTAGTCGATGTGCTCGCCGGTCACCTCGTACCGGCCGGTGTAGGCGCTCGCCCGGTCGCCACGCGCCTCGTCGTACCGGCCGTCGGGCAGCAGCTCCTGCCGGATGTAGCCGTCGGCGGTGACCCACATCCCGACGTACGGATGGACGGTCCCGGAGGCCGGGGGCCGCGCCTGCGTCGCGGACGGCGCGGACCGTGGCGCGGGCGGTGTCTCCGTGCCGCAGGCGGTGAGCGCCGCCGTCAGGAAGACGGTGGCGGCCTTGCGGTGGTTGGTGCCGGACATGTCAGCCTCGCTGCCGGGTCGGACGGATGATGATCTCGTTGACGTCCACGTCCGCCGGCTGGCCGACGGCGTACGAGATGGCTCGCGCGACGGCGTCCGGTGAGATCGCGTTCCTGCGGTACTCCCGCATCGCCTCCCGGGCCACCGGGTCGGTGATGGACTCGGCCAGCTCCGACTCGACGACGCCGGGCGTGATCGTGGTGACCCGCAGGCTCGGGTCGGCCTCCAGGCGCAGACCCTCGGTGATCGCCCACGCGGCGAACTTCGTCGCCGAGTACACCGCGGAGGTCGGCACCACCTCGTGCGCGCCGACGGAGGCGACGGTGATCAGGTGGCCGCTGCCCTGCCGCTGGAAGACCGGTAGGACGGCCGCGATGCCGTGCAGCAGACCCCGGACGTTGACGTCGATCATCCGGTCCCACTCGTCCACCAGCAGGGCGTCGAGCCGGGACAACGGCATCAGACCCGCGTTGTTGACGAGCACGTCGACCCGTCCGAACTCAGCCACTGCGCTGCCGACGAACGCCGCGACGTCCTCACGGTCGGCCACGTCGAGCCGCCGTACCCTGATGTTGTCGTGCCGTTGGGCGAGCGCGGCGAGCCGCTCGCGGCGCCGCGCGCCCGCGACCACGGCGTGCCCCTCGGCGGCCAGACGCAGCGCGGTCGCCTCACCGATCCCGCTGCTCGCGCCCGTGACCAGAACGACCTTCTGTGTGGATTCCATGACTCCACGGTGCGGAGTACGGCCTGCTGCAACCAGGGTGCGTCACACCCCGGCTGAGGCTGCTGGCGGCCGGTCGGCCGCGGTTATGTTGGGGTGGTGGACGGCAGCAATCCGCTCGGCGAGTTCCTGCGTGCCCGGCGTGAGACGACCAGTCCGGCGGAGGCCGGCATCGTCTCCTCGGGCCGGCGCCGCACGCCGGGTCTGCGGCGCGAGGAGGTCGCCCAGCTGTCCGGGGTCAGCACCGACTACTACGCGCGCCTGGAGCAGGGGCGGGAACAGCATCCGTCGGAACAGATGCTGAACGCCCTGGCCCGCACCCTCGGGCTCGACGCCGAGGAGGTGGCGCATCTGCACCTGCTGGCCAGGAGCGGCCGCAGGCCTGTCCGGCGGGGTACGCGGGAGACCGTCCGGCCGAGCCTGCTGCGCCTGATGGACGGCTGGCTGCACACACCCGCGCTGATCATCGACCGCAGGACGGACGTGCTTGCTGCCAACCGGCTCGGACGCGCCCTGTTCGCCAAGCTGTTCGAGGCCGACGAGCCCAACCTCGTCCGGTTCGTCTTCCTCGACCCGGCGGCCCGCTCCTTCTATCCCCACTGGGACCGGGTCGCGCGGTCCAGCCTGGGCGCGTTGCGGGCCGCCGCAGCCGACATGCTCGACGACGCGCGGCTCACCGAACTGGTCGGCGAACTCTCGCTGAAAAGCCCGGAGTTCCGCCGGCTGTGGGCCCGTCACGACGTACGGGGAAAGACGCACGAGGCGAAGCTGTTCCACCATCACGACGTCGGCGAGCTGACCCTCACGTACGACTCGCTCACCGTCGCCGGTGCGACGGGCCAGCAACTGGTCGTCTACCAGGCCGAGCCGGGCAGTCGTTCGGCGCAGGCCCTGGCGCTGCTGGGGACGGTGGCCGCCGAACTGCCCGCTCCGGGCAGAACGGCCCGTACGGCCTCGTAACGGCCTCTACAGCCGACGTGCCACCGGTGATCCCGACTGTTCTCCTGATGGGATTTCCCAGCGGCGCGAGGACGATCATCCGATGCGACAGGAGCATCCGCGGCACGTACCCGATCGCGCCGACCCGGGCAGATGGGCGGTCGCCCGCTGGCGGCGCGCCCTTGCGATTCTCGCGCCGCTGGTCGCCGCGGTGCTCGGCGCCGCGATGGCCACGCAGTGGGAGGTCGGCGGCGGCCGAGCCGTCAGCTCTCTCCCCGCTCCGGCGCGATGGATGGCCGATAACCTGCCGTTGTTCGACGCTGGGGAGCCGGCGTGGATCTGGCGTGGGCCCTTCTTCGTGTCGGTGCTGCTGACGCTGCCGCTCGTCTGGACGGTGACCGGCCACGCCACCGCGACGCCTCGACGCCTCACGCGGTACGGGCTCCTCACCGCGGCCATCGCGATCGGCCTGGAATACAACAGCCCCGGGTACGGGTGGATTTTCGACCTCGTGGCCCTGCTGACGGCGCTGGTGGGCACCGTCTGGTGTGGCCTGCAAGGGCTGCGATGCGGTGTGCTGCCACGCCGCGTCGCGTGGGCGCTCGTCGCGGCACTGCCGTTGACGCCACCGGCCGGTTTCCTCACGTTCTGGTACCTGCCGCCCGGTCTGACCATGGGCATACTGCTGGCCTGGGCGGCTGCCGCCGTCTGGTCCGACTCCCCCACACCATCACCTGGACTTGTACGTGGCTCTGTTCGGTGACGACCTGGACGCGGTCGCCCACCCGGCTGGACGAGGCGGTCGCAACGCGGGATGCGGATTGGATGCGGGCCGCTCACGGCGACCAGCGGCAGCAGAGCCTCGCGCTTCGCGTCCTCCAGGAACCCGATGCTCCGAGCAGTGCCGAGGCGGACCTCGCGGCCACCCGCATCGACCTGGTGAAGGCTTGGCAGCGCCTGTCACCCGCCGATCAGGAAGTGCCGACGCTGACCGCGTTCGAAGACCTCACCGGGCCGCAGGCAGCACACGTACTGGGCATTTCCCGGCCGTGTTCAGTCTGCGCCTGCTGCGCGCCTGCCGCCGCCTGCGTCAGCATCTCGGTCAGCGGCCGAACAGCGAACTCACAAACGTCCCTGCAACGGCCGGCCCCTCACGACGCGGAGGCTCCGCATGACCGACGACGATGTCCTCGACCAGACAATCCGCGCTGCCGCGGTCCCGGTTCCCGCACGCGTCGCGCAGGAACCCGCGCGAGAATTGCTCGAGCGGATCGTCGCCACTGATCGGCGACCACGCCCGGCACCAGCGCGCACACCGCACCGTCGGCCTCGCCTGGTGATCGCCGGTGCGGCCGGAGCGCTCGCCGCCGCTGTCGCCTTCAGCCTGACACTTGTCAACGCTGGTCCCGTGTTTGCGTCGTGGACGCCCGAGCCGAGTCCGATCTCGGATACCGAGGCACGCGACCTCGTCAGCAAATGCCTGCCTGCCCAGGACGCGAGCGTCGCAAGGGTGGTCATCGGTGAAAAACGCGGCGAGTACGCATACGTGAACGCCGTGTCGCCGGCCGGAAGCCAGACATGCTTCCGCGATCGCAACGGAGACGTGACGAATACCAGCATCCTTACCGTTCTGACCAGCACCGAGCGGCTCGGCGCCGGGGGTGTCGAGATGTACTCGTGGGGTCAACTACGCACCGACGAAGGCTACGTCCGGATCATGGCGGGACACGTCGGCTCACAGGTGACGCGTGTGGAGATCAACTTGCGGACCAAGGATGGCGATTCGTCACGGACGGCGCGGGCAACCCTTCGCGACGGTTACTTCGGCGCCTGCTACCCCGAAGGCCCCGACGAGTCGAGCAGCAACACCACCACACTGACCGTCCGCCTCGCAGACGGCAGCGCGGTGAACCTGTCCGCCCGCGAACTGTACGAACAACCGAAGCTGGACTGAGAGAGCGGTTCGGCAGGCCCCGCCCGCCGGGATGCCGGCTGGCGGCATGTCCTCGCACCGTCGCCGGCCCGACCTGTGCGGGTAGGCCCGGGACCTGCCTGTCGTACCCCGTGGCGACCACCCGACGTACCACGTACTGGCCGCTTTGCTATCGATCAGCGGCGTCACGGCCGGATAGATGGCCTCGTGCGCCTGGCGCAATGCCTCAACATCCCCGGAGTTCACGGCCTCGATCCATGCCACGAAAATCGGTCGCAGTGGTTGGAATGCAGGCTCTGGCCGAAAGCGCGGATCCAGGGGAAGCCGAGCTCTCGCTCATCGACCTCACCGACGCCTCAAGAAACGGCGAAGCCCAGGCCGATGACCTGGGCTTCTGTACCGAGCCGCCTGACGGAATCGAACCGTCGACCTACGCATTACGAGTCGGTCCCCCGGTGCTGGTCCGCCGCTTGGTCCTCCTCCTCGGCCTAGTGCTGGAGTCCGCGATTGTCCGCTGTCGTTCGCTGGGTTGGCTGCTCGATGTGACCGTCTGATCGGCGTCGGGCCGGCGGATCGCTTACCGCAGCCGGACCGTTCGGGTCAGCTGGCGGCGCCGCGAGCGAGGCCAACCCGCCAACCGGGTACGGTGAAGCTGTCGGCGATGACCGTGACCGTGACCCGTTGCCCGGTCCGGGCAGGCACCTTGAACCTGGGCGGCAGGTCGTATTCAACGGCCAACGCGCCACCCGTCGAGCACTCGCCGCTCCAGTCGTAGAACGCTCGCCGCTCAACCTCCTTTCCGTCGACCAGTACGCGGATCCGGCCGGGCGCCACGGCGCAGATGAAGATGTCGAGCTGCAACGGCATGGCCAAGTCGAGCTGGTGGGATCCGTTCGGAGATGCAAGGGCGCGGGCGTCGAGCTCACCGAGTTGATCAGGGAATGGCTGAGCCGGATTGCCAGTCACCAACTCCCCTGCCGTGTCCAGATCGACCAACTCCGCGGGCCGAGGCGGTATCGGGAATTGCTCGAACGGCACCGGCGTGTAGACACCGACCGCCATCGTGCCGGTGAGGCGGCTCGGGTCACCCGGCCGCGCGTCCCTGTTGTCGGCGACCAGCGGCTTGCCGATCTTGACGGTGACCGTCACCGGTTTTCCCGCCCGAACGCCAAGATCGCTCCACTGTTCATAATGCCCGTTCATCCCGGCGCCGACCAGCACTGTGCCGGGCTGCGGCGACGAGCTGCAGTCACCGGTGCCGATCACGGCCTTGCTGACCGTGACCTGAATCAGGTGGTCGGATCGGCCCGGCGCCGAGCCCGCGCCCAGTCGATCGTCGCATCGGATGCCCAGCTGGAAGTCTGCCGTCTGCGGGGTGAAGGTGAAGGTGATGCTTGACTGCCGTGGCAGCGTCATCTCGCGCGCCAGGATCCGGCGATATCCGCGGAGATACTCGGGCAGCAGTTCGTCGGCCGGTGGAGGCACCGGGCTGGCCGTGGCCGTTGGAGCCGGGGCGGCCGAGGTGATGCTGGCCATGGGCGACGGCGTCGAGTCGGCGGGTTGACGTGTGACCAGGCCGACCGACGTCCCGGTGGTCACCAGCAGTACGGCGGCGACGACGCCCGCGGCGCGGACCCGTCGCTGCCGGGCAATGCGACGGTGCAGCATGCCCACACGGTCCACGCCGGTCGGAATTTCAGCGCTCTGCGTCGTCAGGAGACGGCGCAGGCGCTCCTCTTCGACGGTCAAGGGAGGAGCTCCTTCTGGTCTGGGCTGTCGACTAGCGCGGGATGCGTGCGGAGCTTCGCCAAACCCTTGCTGGCCTGGCTCTTGACGGTGCCTACGCTGATACCGAGCGTCTCGGCGATTTGGGCCTCGGTGAGGTCCTCGAAGTACCGCAGCACGATGACTGCCCGCTGCCGTCGCGGGAGCTCGGCGAGCATCCGCCACAACGCATCTCGTTCGACGTATTCCGTCACTCGGTCGGCTGCTTCGATGCGTTCGGGCAGCGCCTGCGGGATCTCGCCGGTCCAGCGGCGACGGCGCCAGGAGACGTAGGTGTTGACGATGGTCCGGCGGATGTACGCCTCGGCATCGCCGTGCACCCGATGCCACGCGAACCAGGCCTTCACCAGAGCCGTCTGCAGCAAGTCCTCGGCCGCCGCCCAGTCGCAGGTCAGCAGGTAGGCGACCCGCAGCAATCGGGGCGATCGGTCGACCACGAATTGGTCGTATTCGGTTCGGTCGGCCAACCGTCCTCCTCCGTCGGGCCTGCCCCTCATCTACGCCTTGACTCGATGCGACGGTTGCCCCGGCGTCAACGCCCAGGTCATCACCGACTCAGCAGCCGGCTTGCGTGGATCTCACCCGCAGCGCCCGCCCAGCATCCTGCGTCGGACATGACCCCCGGCGGGGGATGCGGACTCGAACTCTTGACGGCTACCGAACCGTGCTGACTGGCATCGGCAAGCAGCTGAAGGCCAGCGCCTCTTGATGCTCCTGGTCATCCCTGCTCAGGCTTCGTGCTGCCTTCTTGCTGCCTCGCCGCTGCGGACGTCTCGCCGTGCTGCGCCAGCATGCTCACGACCGGCATTGATCGCCCAAGCTGGGGCATCACGGCCAGCACAACCAATGCTTCACCAGGCCCAAGGCGGCGGAACGGTTCGACGCTGACAGCTGGGCTGATCCGGCTCTGGTCTTCGCGACAGCCGTTGGCACGCCCATCCATCCGCGCAACGACCACCGGTCGTTCCGGGAGATCATCCGGCGGGCGGGCCTACGTCACCCTCAACATCTACGCCCACGTGGCTCCGGAGATCGCACGGGAAGCGGCTTCGCGGCTGGAGGGGGCGCTGTGGGCGGGTGAATAGGTTGGCTGCTCGCTTGGCTGCTCGGCCCTGCGACGGTAGGCAAAAGGCCCAGGTCATGATCGGCGATCAAGCCGGTGACCTGGGCCTTTCCATGGAGCCGCCTGACGGAATCGAACCGTCGACCTACGCATTACGAGTGCGTCGCTCTAGCCGACTGAGCTAAGGCGGCAACGATCGTCAAGTGTACGGCACGCCCCGCCGGAAGCCGAACCGGATCCCCCCACCCCCGAACCCGGACACCGGGCCACATCCGCCCCGCTACGGGAGAGACTTCGCGCCCGGTCCGGACTACCCTGCGGCGGGTGACCGACGAACCGCCGCGACCACCGGCTCCCGAGGCGCATCCCGGCGAGCGGGCCACCCGCCGCCCCCGCAGCATCGACCCCCGGGAGCTGGGTTTCACCCCGCGCCGGCCGGTGCCGTGGCTCGCGCCACTGCTGCTGATCAGCACCGGCCTACGGACGTTGCTGGCCATGCTGTTCGGGGCGTACCTGGACAAGCGCGAGTTGCAGAACGCGTTCGGCGACGGCACGTTCCGGCAGGTCGGGCCGGACGGCGGGCTCTGGCTGGACTACGTGGCCGACCTGGGTGACGGCTTCGACGCCACGTACTCGGTGGCGTACCTGCTCGCCCAACCCGAGCTGACAGTGGACGGGCATCGCCTTCCCCGCGCGCAGACGCTGGTGATGGGCGGCGACCAGGTCTACCCGGCGGCGGGCTACGAGGCGTACGAGGACCGCTGCAAGGGCCCGTACCAGTCTGCGCTGCCTGTTGCCCCGCCGGAGCAGCCGACCCTGTTCGCGGTGCCGGGCAACCACGACTGGTACGACGGGCTGACCGCGTTCCTGCGCCTGTTCGTGCGTACCCGGGACCGGCACTTCGGCGGCTGGGGCACCGGCCAGTCGCGCTCCTACTTCGCCGTCGAGCTGCCGGCCGGCTGGTGGCTGCTCGGCCTCGACGACCAGTCCGGCTCGTACCTGGACGACCCGCAGCTCACCTACTTCGACGAGGTGGCCCGCAAGCTCACCCCGGAGTCCAAGGTGATCCTGGCGGTGCCGGCGCCGACCTGGGTCAAGGCCGTCGACCACCCCAACGCGTACGACTCGATCGACTACTTCATCCGTACCCTCGTCGCGCCCACCGGCGCGCAGGTGCGGGTGCTGATCTCCGGCGACCTGCACCACTACGCCCGCTACGCCGGGACGGACCGGCAGCTCATCACGTGCGGCGGTGGCGGCGCCTACCTCTACCCCACGCACCGGCTGCCGGAGAAGCTGGAGGTGCCGCCGCGTGACACGCTGACCCGCCGGGCCAGCAACACCCAGGAGTACGACCTTGCCGCACGCTACCCGGACAAGGCGCGCTCCCGCCGGTACGGCTGGGGGATCTTCGCCCGGCTGCCGTTCCGTAACCCGGGCTTCACCACGCTGCTCGGAACCCTGCACACGCTGCTGATGCTGGCGATGGCCGGGGTGGCGGTGCAGCGGGTGGGCACCACCGAGCAGCGGCTGTTCAGCGTGCCGCTGGCGATCATGCTGGTGGTGGCGATGATGGGCGCGGTGTTCTTCGCCAAGCCGCCCACGGCGGGAGGGAAACGGCACGCCCGGCACTGGATCCTCGGGGTGGCGCACGGGCTGGCCCAGATAGCCCTCGCCGCCGGCGGCACGTGGGTCTGGTTGCAGCTGCCGTTCTACGACTGGCCGTGGCCGCTGCCGGCGGTCGCCGCGGTGGTGCTCTACGGCCCGGTGAGCGGGCTGGTCGCCAGCCAGCTCGTCGCGCTCTACCTGCTGGTGGCTGGAGCGTTCGGGGTGAACCTGAACGAGCTGTTCGCGGGGCAGGGCATCGAGGACTCGAAGGCGTTCCTGCGCCTCCGGATCGACAGGGACGGCACGCTGACGATCTACCCGATCGCCGTCGACAAGGTGTCCCACGACTGGCAGTTGAACCCCGACCAGTCCCCCACCGCCTCCTGGCTGACCCCGAAGACCCCCCTGACCCCCCGCCTGGCCGAGCCCCCCATCGTCATCCGCTGACCCCACCCGGCCGACTCACCCCGTTGACCATGAAGTTGGCGGCGAAGTCGATCACTGGTTCGACCGCCAACTTCATGATCGACGGGAACGACCCGAGGGAGAGGGGGCGGGGAAGGCGCAGGGTCAGGGCTGGGGGTAGTGCTGGTCGTGGGCCTGCCTGGGGCCGCACACCGACGCCCGGGAGCACATCGAGCGGGAGCCGTCCGCGTCCAGCCGGACCGTCACCGCGTCGCGCGGGACACTGTGGCCGACCACCTTGCCCTCGCCCTGCGGCGTGGACACCCGGCTGCCGACCGCCGGGGCCGACTCCTGGAACTTCTGGTACAGCGGGTGCTCGTACTTCAGGCAGCACATCAGCCGCCCGCACGCCCCGGAGATGCGCAACGGGTTGAGCGGCAGGTCCTGGTCCTTCGCCATCCGGATGGTCACCGGCTCGAAGTCGGTCAGGAACGTGGCGCAGCACAGGTCACGACCGCACGAACCGATGCCGCTCTGCACCCGCGCGGAGTCGCGGGCGGAGAGCTGCCGCAGCTCGACCCGGCAGTGCAGCGTGGCGCCCAGGTCGCGGACCAGCGAGCGGAAGTCGACGCGGTGCGGCGCGGTGAAGTAGATGGTGGTGCGGTCACTGCCGTTCTCCGGCGTGGCAAGGACGTGGTCGACGGCGACCACCTTCATCGGCAGGCCGTGTTCGCGGATCAGCCGCTTGGCGGCGACCTTCGCCTCTGCCTTGCGCCGGCGCAGCATCTCGTCGCGGCGCAGGTCGTCGTCGCCGGCGATCCCGGCCAGTTTCGGGAAGCTGTCGGTGTCCTCGCTGACCCACTGCGCGGCCCACACGCACTCGGCCACCTCGGGCCCCTCGTCGGTAGGCACCAGCACCCGGTCGCCCACCTGCGGGCGCAGCTCGCCCGGGTCGAGGTAGTAGAGGCGCCCGTACCGGTTGAAGCTGACCGCGCAGAGCATGCCCATACGCCACACCCTACGCGGATCGACGACCGCCGCACGGCGCACCTGTCGCCGCCCGGTCACCCACCGCAGCGATCATCGACGTCGACCCGGCCGAACCGGCCCCATCGCCTCGCCCGGACGGCTGAATCTCCGTGGGGCCCCTGACAAACACCGCCCGGACGCGTTGAGTGAAGGCATACCTGCGGGGGGTGCAGGAAGGCCACGGCGTCGCCGCCGTCACCCGGCCACGGCCGGATCGGCGCGCGACGCCGTGGGCCGTCAATAGCCGATCCGGGTGGTGCCGCCGTAGCGCGGGGCGGTGGTGGCGCGGTCCCGCCACTGTGTCTCGGCCAGGCTCGGCCCCCATTGGCGCAGCAGCGTCTCGGCGCCGTCGTAGGCCACCCCGAGCACACCCAGCACCCTCGTCGCGATCTCGGCGGCGGCCGACGCCCCGGCCCGTCCGGCCTCGGCGCCGGGCCTCGTCGCCGCGTGCACCGCGACCGCCTCGGCCGAGCCCAGCACCTCGGCCAGCGCCCGGGCCAGCGCGGCCCGGCTGCCCTCCACCCAGCCGGCCAGCGCGTCGGCGTAGCCCGCCGTCGACTCCAGCCGCCCGACCAGGCTGTCCGGACCCTCGTCCAGGTGCCGCAGCAGGGCGGCACGTGCCTCGTCGTACGCCGACGCGGCGGCACCGGACCAGGCGACCTGGTCGGCCAGCAGTGCGCAGGTGTCGTCGTACCCCCGGACGAGCCGGCGCACGGCGTGGCCGGCACCGGTCAGCGGCGCGGGATGCAGGTCGAGGAACTCGCGCACGGCCGCGCCGGGAAGCACCTGCATGCGGCGCAGCAGCGGCCAGAGCCGGTGCCCCTCGGGCGCGCCGGCGGCCAGCAGCGTGTCGACGCGGACGAGCAGGTCGAGCCCCGGCTCGGCGAGGCGGTCGAGCGCGTCCATCAGGCCTCCCGGGCCAGCCGCCGGGCGACCGCGTCGTCGGCGGCGGCGTAGCGGTCGGCGGGGCTGGGCAGCGG
>NZ_JBXUOV010000030.1:0-44481 GCF_057196585.1 Micromonospora sp. ATLC20 | reverse complement strand
GAGCCGGCCGGCGTCTGCCGGCCGGCCCGCCGGTCCGCCCGGTCCGGGGCGGATCGCCGCCGCCCTGCGCGCCCGCCTGGCCGAGGGCGAGCGGGGCGCCAACCCGGTCGAGCTGGCAGTGGTGATGCCGGTGATCCTGGTGATGTTGTTCGGCTCGATCCAGGTCGCCGTCTGGTTCGTGGCCCGGTCCACAGCGCTGAACGCCGCGCAGACCGCGGTGAACGCGCAGCGCACGATCGACGCCGGGCCGGACGCCGGCCGGCAGCGGGCGATCAGCTTCCTGCAACAGTCCGGGGACTGGCTGATCGGCTGGGAGCAGACCGGCCCGACCTGCGTCGAGAGCACCACCGGCGTCACCTGCACGGTGCAGGGACGCTCCCTGTCGGTCATCCCGGGCGTCTCGTTCGAGGTCACGCAGACCGCGCACGGCCCGGCCGAACGCTGGACCACCGGATGAGCGCCGGGCCGCGGCGGGACCGGGGTTCCGTCTCGATCGAGGTGGCGGTGCTCGCGCCCGCCTTCATCGGGCTGATGGTGCTGGCCGGGGTCGCCGGGCGGACCGCTGTCGCGGACGAGGCGGTGGAGTCGGCCGCCCACGACGCCGCCCGGGCCGCCTCGCTCGCCCGCAACGCCGACGACGGTGCGGAGGCCGCCGAGGAGGCGGCCCAGGACCAGCTCGGCTGGGCGGGGCTGAACTGCACCGGCCCACCCCGGATCGAACTCGCGGGCTCGGTGGCCGGGACGACGACGAGCTTCGCCGCCGCGTACGCAAGCGCCGCAGGCGTGCCGGCGACCGTGACGGTCACGGTGACCTGCACCGTCTCCTTCGACGACCTGAGCGCGCCCGGCCTGCCCGGCGTGCCGGGTGGCAAGACCGTCTCGGCGAGGTTCACCTCGCCGCTGGACACCTACCGGAGTCGCGGATGACCGGGCGGCGCGAGGCGGAGAGCGGCCGGGTGAGCCTGTTCCTGGCCGTGGCGATGACGGGCGTACTGGCGATCATCGGCCTCGCCTACGACGGCGCGGGTCAACTGCGCACACTCCAGCGCGCGGACAACCTGGCCGCCGAGGCGGCCCGCGCCGGCGGCCAGATGATCGACCGCGCGCGGGCCATCGAGGGTGGCCCGAAGCAGATCGACCAGGTCGCCGCCCGCGCCGCTGTCGCCGCCTACCTCGACGCCGCGGGCGGCGTCCAGGACCACGACGTCGACTTCCCCGTGGTCGGCACCGAGACCCAGATCCGGGTGAGCGTGCAGATCACCTACAGCCGGGACCTGCTGAGTCTGTTCGGCGTGCAAGAGACCGCCACCGTCACCGGTGAGGCCACCGCTCGGGCGCTCACCGGACCACCGTAGGAAGGGAAGGCCGCCATGGGCGCACCCCGACGCTCCCCCGTCCGCCGCGCCGGCCAGGTTCTCACCGGCCTCGGCGCTCTCGTCGTGCTCGTCGGCGTGCTGGCCGGCGGGCCGGTCGCGCTGCTGGCGTTCGCCGGCAACCCGCTCCCGGATCACCTGCCCACGCTGGCCGAGGTCGGTACGGCGTTGACCAGCCGCGACGACGGTCAACTGTTCCTGCGCGCGCTGGCGGTGGTGGGCTGGTTCGGCTGGGCCACGTTCGCGTTCTCCGTCGTGGTGGAGCTGCTCGCCGCGGCGGTACGCCGGCCGGCGCCGAAGCTGCCCGGCATGCACCGCCAGCAGAAGGCCGCAGCCGCCCTCGTCGGTTCGGTCGCGCTGATCCTGGTCGCGAGCCCGGCCGCGGCGAGTGCCGCCGCGCTGACCGCCCCGCAGCCGGCGGTCGCCGCCGTCACCTCACCGGCCGTGGCCGCGAGCCAGGTCACCCCGCCGGCCCCGGTCGCGTCGAAGGCGGACGACCCGGCCGTGTACCGGGTGGCGAAGGGCGACTACCTGGGCGAGGTGGCGGATCGCTACCTGGACGACTTCGACAGGTACAAGGAGCTGGCCCGGCTGAATCGGCTCGCCGACCCGGACCGGATCCGCCCGGGTCAGCTCATCACGCTGCCGGACGGCGCGACGGATTCGGGTGCCCGGCGGCACGCCGCCGGACGGATCGTGGTCACCAAGCCGGCCGAGACGGCACCGGTGAAGCCGGGTGGCGGCGGCGCCTCGTCGACCACCCCGAAGGCGAAGCCCAAGCCCACGCCGCGCGACGCGACGCCCACCGTGGAGGCGCCTGTCGGTCAGCCGCCGGCCATGTCGGCGGGCGCGTCCCGGGCCACCGCCGAGGAGGGCATCAACCGTCCGCTCGCCATCTCGGCGGTGCTGGCCGTGGCGAGCATCGTCGGCGCGCAGATCGGCGCGCTGCTCGGGTTGCGTAAGCGGCCGGTGCCGGCCCGGGCACTGTCCAGTGGGCGGCACCGGCGGGACTGACTCAGGGCAGCCGGGCCTCGACCTGGCCGGACACCACGCGGGTGGGCAGCACGACCTGGTCGTTGGCGGCCGGGCCGTGCACCACCTCGCCGCCGTCGAGCCGGAACGCGCTGCCGTGCCAGGGGCAGACCACACAGGCGTGGCCGTCGACCTGCTCGATCGTGCCTTCGCCGAGCGGGCCGCTCTGGTGCGGGCAGCGCTCCAGCATGACTGTGACGTCGTCGCCGTCCCGGTAGAGGATCACCGAGACGTCATCGATCTTCTTGGTGACCAGTTCGTGCCGGGGCAGGCTGCTCAGGTCGCCGACCCGGTGCCAGCCGTCGCTGATCAGGTGCAGCTCGGAGACGCTCTGGCTGGCCTGGGCACCCTGCTTGTACGCCAGGTGCCCACCCAGGTACGCCCCACCGCTCGCGGCGGACAGCCCCAGGTAGGACAGCGTCCGGCCGAGGCCGTGCCGCCCGTTGAGCCGGGCCGCCAGCGAGCCGGCGAACAACGCCAGGCCGACCGTGTTGGCGGCGGCGTGCACCAGCCCGACCCGGCGCTGGTCGCGGGAGAGCGTGGCCCAGTCGTTGAGCCCGGCGACCGCCGCGGGCAGCGCGCTGACCGTACCGAGACCCACCAGGGCGGTGGCGGCGCGGCGCTGGCCGGGCAGCAGGTCCACCACGGCGGCGGAGATCCAGGCGCCGACCGGCACCTGCACCATCGCGGGGTGCAGTGGATGGCCGAGCCACACGCCGTGCAGCGCGTCGCGTACCCGCTGGGAACGCAGCGTGCCCTGGACGGCGCGCTGCAGCCGGTCACCCACCCGGTCGAGCCCGGTGGCCTGTTCGAGCTTCGTCAGTAGTTCGCGCACTCGTTCCGACTTCCCGGCAGGAGAGCCCCCAAACCGGACGCCCCGGAATTCCCTCGCACGGAACCACCGCTGGATATACTCGGGCGGCCGACTGTATATAGGGAGCTGCGATGGCCAAGATCCTGGTGGACGTCGACGACGAGGCGCTGGCGGATGCCGCCGAGGCGTACGGCACGAAGACCAAGAAGGACACGGTGAACGTCGCGCTCCGCGAGGGCGCGGCAAGACTGCGCCGCGCCCGCGCGCTGGCGGAACTGGCCGAGCGCGGGCAGACCGGTGACTTCGACGAACTGCTCGACAAGGGCGCCTACCGCTCGTGAAGCTGGCCGACTACCTGATCGACACCAGTGCCCTGGTCCGGCTCCTGCGTGATCCCGACGTGCTGGCGCGGTGGGACCAGCAGGTGACAGCGGGCCTGCTCGCCGTGTGCCCCCTGGTCGAGCTGGAGTTCCTCTACACCGCCCGGTCCGTCGCCGACCGGAAGCGCCTGGCGGAGCAGCTCCGGGCCGCCTTCGGCTGGGTGGTGATGCCGGACCGGATCTACGAGCGCGCCGCCGAGATCCAGGGCGAGCTGACCGCGCGGGGCACGCACCGCTCGGCGGGCGCCGTCGACCTGCTCATCGCCGCCACCGCCGAATACCACGGGCTCTCGCTGCTGCACTACGACCGGGACTTCGACCAGGTCGGCGCCGTCACCGGCCAGCCGATGCGCTGGCTGACCCGGCCCGGCACGATCAAATAGACCGTAGCCACGACGGCGCCGTCGCGGGCATGCTGGGCCCATGGGGGTACGCGTCGAGCACGCCGGTGCCGTGACCACTGTGATCCTGGACCGGCCCGAGGCCCGTAACGCCGTGGACGGGCCGACCGCACGAGCGCTGGCCGACGCGTTCCGCGCGTTCGACGCCGACCCGGACGCGGCGGTCGCGGTGCTCTGGGGCGCGGGCGGCACGTTCTGCTCCGGCGCCGATCTCAAGGCCGTCGGCACGCCGCGCGGCAACCGGGTCGAGCCCGACGGCGACGGGCCGATGGGCCCCACCCGGATGCGGCTGTCCAAGCCGGTGATCGCCGCGATCTCCGGGTACGCGGTGGCCGGCGGCCTGGAGCTGGCGCTCTGGTGCGACCTGCGGGTCGCCGAGCCGGACGCCACGCTGGGCGTGTTCTGCCGCCGGTGGGGCGTGCCGCTGATCGACGGCGGGACGGTCCGGCTGCCCCGGCTGATCGGGGAGAGCCGCGCGATGGACCTGATCCTCACCGGCCGTCCGGTGGGCGCCGACGAGGCGTACGCGATGGGTCTGGTCAACCGGCTTGTCGCGCCGGGTGCGGCCCGCGCGGCGGCCGAGGAGCTGGCCGCCGCTGTCGCCCGGTCTCCGCAGACGTGCCTGCGCAACGACCGGGCGGCGGTGCTGGACGGCGCGGGGCTGCCGGAGCCGGAGGCGATGGCGACCGAGCTGGCCTACGGCCTGGAGTCGCTGGCGGTGGACGGGGTACGCGGCGCCGGCCGGTTCGCCGACGGTGCCGGCCGGCACGGCGGGCCGGCCGGCTGAGGCGTCACTTCAGCGCGCGCAGCGCGTCCTCGATGGCCCTGTGGAACGTCGGGTACGCGTAGATCATGTGCCGGAGCTGGCTGATCGGCACCGCCGCGTGCACCGCCACGACGAGGGCGGAGAGCACCTCCCCGCCGGCCGGTCCGGCCGAGGTGGCGCCGACGAGGACGCCCTGGTCGGCGTCGGCGATCAGCTTGATGAACCCGGCGTTGCCGGTCTTGTGGATCCAGCCCCGTGCCGACGAGGTGAGGTCGGCGTACCCGACCTGGACGTTGACGCCGCGCTCGCGGGCCTGCTGCTCGGTGAGGCCGACCGCGCCGACCTCGGGGTCGGTGAACGTGACCCGGGGCAGCGCCCGGTAGTCGGCGACCGGGACGCTGCCGGGCGCGACGCTCGACCCGCCCCCGCTCATCGCGCCGCCGACCGCACTGACCACCCCGGCCGCGCCGCCGACCACGCTCGCGGTGCCGCTGGCGTCCGGGCCGCCCTTGGTACGCCGCATGTGGTCGAGCACGTCGGCCACCACGATGCCGGCCTGGTACATGGCGATGTGGGTGAACGCGCCCTCGCCGGTGAGGTCGCCGACCGCCCAGATCCCGTCGGTGACGTGCATCCGGTCGTCCACCGGCAGGTAGCGCTGCCCGGCGTCCACCCCGACCGTGTCCAGGCCCAGCTCCTCCAGGTGCGCCTTGCGGCCGGTCACCACGAGCAGCTTCTCGCCGGTGAACTCGGCGCCGTCGGCGTACACGGTGAACGCGCCGCCGTCGTGGCTCACCCGGCCGGCCTTGACCCGGGTGTGGATCTCCACCCCGTCGGCGCGGAGCGCGTCGGCGGCGAGCGCTGACGCCTCCGGCTCCTCGACGGCGAGCACCCGGTCGGCCGCCTCGACGACGGTCACCCGGACGCCGAACCGGGCGAAGACCTGGGCGAGTTCCAGCCCGATCGCGCCGCCGCCGAGCACCAGCAGCGACGCGGGCAGTTCCTCCACCTCGATGGCCTGGTGGTTGGTCCAGTACGGCGTGTCGGCCAGCCCGTCGATCGGCGGGACCGAGGGCCGGGTGCCGGTGCCGAGGACGATCCCGTAGCGCGCCTGGAACACCTGGTCGCCGACGCGTACCCGGTTCGGGCCGTCGAGCCGCCCGCTGCCCCTGACGAACCGGCCGCCCTTGTCGGTGAACCGGTCCACCGCCACCTTGTCGTCCCAGGTGTCGGTGGCCTCGGCGCGGATCCGCTTCGCCACCGGCGCCCAGTCTGGCCGCACCTGGGCGGACCCGGCCAGCTCGTTGACCCGGTGCGCCTCGGCCAGCGCGTTCGCCGCCCGGATCATCATCTTGCTCGGCACGCACCCCCAGTAGGGGCACTCGCCGCCGACCAGGCCCCGTTCGATGCCGACCACGGTGAGGCCGGCCTCGGCGAGCCGCCCGGCCACCTCCTCGCCGCCGACGCCGAGCCCGACCACTACTACGTCCACCAGTTCCGGCTCCGCCATTGGGCAAGCATTCCGCACCTTCGGGACACCGACCACCGCACCGGGCCCGAATTCCCGCGCTCGTCCCGAACGCGACCGCCTACCGTGGCCGCATGCACACGCGCTTCACTCCGGTCCGGGACTGTTTCCACGACCTGTTCGCCACCGGCCGGGAGACGGGCGCGTCACTGGCGGTGTGGCACGACGGCGTACCGGTGATCGATCTGGTGGGCGGCACCACCGCAGCGGTCCCGCCCGGCGTGGTCGTACCGGTTTCCGGGGCGGACCGGCCGTGGCGGCCGGACACGCTCGTCGACGTCTACTCGACCGGCAAGCCGGTGGTCGCGCTCTGCCTGCTGCTGCTCGTCGAGCGGGGCCGGGTCGACCTGGACGCGCCGGTCTCGGTCTACTGGCCGGGCTTCCGCGCCCCGGCCACCGTCCGGCAGGTGCTCGCCCACACCGCCGGGCTGCCCGCCTTCCCGGTGCCCCGGCCCGCCGCCGCCGTCGCCGACTGGGACCTGCTCTGCGCCGACCTGGCCGCGGCCGAGCCCGAGTGGACGCCGGGCACCGTCGCGGCCGAGCACGCCTGGACGTACGGGCACCTGGTGGGCGAACTGGTCCGCCGGGTGGACGGACGCTCGGTGGGCCGGTTCCTGGCCGAGGAGATCGCCGGACCGTGGCGCCTGGACCTGGCCTTCGGGCTGGGTGAGGCCGACCGGCGGCGGTGCGCCGATCTGTCGTACGCGGATCCGGCCTGGCCGGACGCGATGCGCGGCGAGCCGGGCTCGCTGCGGGCGCGGGCGCTGGACAACCCGCCGGGCGGGCGCGACGTGGCGATGGTGAACAGCGACCTGTGGCGGGCCGCCGAGATCCCGGCGGTGAACCTGCACGCCACCGCCGCCGGGCTCGCCCGGCTCTACGCGGGCCTGCTCGCGGGCGGCACCCTGGACGGGGTACGCCTGTTCAGCCCGGAACTGGTCACCGAGGCGACGCGGGCGCAGTATTCCGGCCCGGACCTGCTGCTGGACCGGCCGGTGGACTGGACACTCGGCATGCAGTGGGAGCCGGACGGCAGCTGGGGCATGGGCGGGATCGGCGGCAGCAGCGCCTGGGCCGACCCGGAACGCGGCT
This sequence comes from Micromonospora sp. ATLC20, assembly GCF_057196585.1. Classification (NCBI taxonomy): domain Bacteria; kingdom Bacillati; phylum Actinomycetota; class Actinomycetes; order Micromonosporales; family Micromonosporaceae; genus Micromonospora; species Micromonospora sp. ATLC20. Next base: position 37,095 of record NZ_JBXUOV010000030.1, on the reverse strand, counting down.
ACACCTTCGCGTACGCGACCGCCCGGCTGGCCGACCACGACCGCGTGGAGGACCTGGTCGAGGCGTTGCACTCCTGCCTCTGACAGTCGGTCACCCTCGGTGATTCCCGGACGTCGTCACGCAGCGCATTCGGCCAGCCGGGCGACCCTGTCTCCCCTCTTCCGACTTTGCTCTGCAGCCATCGGCGCAGCACCGCACTGAGCAGGGATTTCCTCGCAGGTCCGAAAACCGCGCGAAGCCCTGGCGGTGACGTTCCGCAACCGATGCGGATATGGCTGCAGAGCAAAGGGGACCGGAGGTGGACGGTGCCGGCCCAGCACGCAATCACCGACAGTACGCGGGCGACACAGCGGTCAGCGGAGCCAGACCGGGTCGGCGCCCGGCACCTCCAGCGGCGGCGGGTAGTCGAGCGTGCGGCGCACCTCGCCGGGCAGCCGCCACGGCTGGTGGACCGCCTTGCCCGCCACCGACGCCAGCTCGGGCACCCAGCGCCGCACGTACGCGCCGTCGGGGTCGTAGCGCTCGGCCTGCCGTACCGGGTTGAAGCCCCGGTACGGCCGGGTGTCGTTGCCGATGCCGGCCACCCACTGCCAGTTGCCCGAGTTGTTGACCCGGTCGCCGTCGAGCAGCCACCGGAAGAAGACCTCCAGGCCGGGCCGCCAGTCCAGGCCGAGGTGCTTGGTCAGGTAGCCGGCGGTGATCAGCCGCGCCCGGTTGTGCATCCAGCCCTCGGCGCGCAGCTGGCGCATGCCGGCGTCCACGATCGGCATGCCGGTACGCCCCTCGGACCAGGCGTCGAGCGCGTGCGCGTCGTCGCGCCAGTCCTCCCGCGCGCCGCGCCGGTAGGCGACCGTGGACAGGTCGGCGAAACCGGCCACCACCTGGTGGTAGAAGTCGCGCCAGCAGAGCTGCCTGACGAAGGGTCCGTCCCGCTCACCCGCCCGGTTCGCCACGGCCAGCGGCGACACGCATCCGAAGCGCAGGTACGGGCTGAGCCGCGAGGTCTCGTCGCCGGCCATGTCGTCGTGGATGTCGTCGTACCGATCGAGGGTGGGCAGCCAGGCGGTGAGCCGGCGCCTGGCGACGGCCTCGCCGCCGACGGCGGCATCCGGGCTGTCGCCCTTCGGCGGATCCGGCAGCCGGCCGGGGTCGACGCCGTCGGGCAGCCGGACCCGCTTCGGCGCGGCCAGCTCGTCCCGCCACCGCACGCCCTGCCAGACCCGGAAGTAGGGGCTGAAGACGCGGTAGTGGTCGCCGCCGCCGGGGCGCAGCGCGCCGGGCTCGACGACGGTCAGGCCGGGGAACACGCGCAGGAACATCCGGTGCCGCTCACACTCGGCGCGCAGCCGGCGTTCCCGGCGGTGGGCGTAGCGGCTCACGTCGGCGGAGAGCCCGATGCCCTCGGCGCCCACCTTCCGGGCCAGCTTCACCGTCTCGGCCACCGGGTCGCCACGCCTGACCACCAGGTCGCCGCCGCGCTCGCGCAGCGCCTCGCGCAGGTCGGCCAGGCTCTGGTGCAGGAAGCGGGTGCGGTTGGGCGAGAGCTTCTGCAGCGCCGGGTCGAGCACGTAGAGCGGCACCACCCGGTCGAACGCGGAGCAGGCGGCGGCGAGCGCCGGGTGGTCGTGCACCCGCAGATCACGGGTGAACAGCACCACCGCCGTACGGCCGGTCATCCGGCCAGGGCCGGTTCCAGGGCCGGGCCGGGCACCCGCACCGGCGTGCCGGGCGGCGTGAGCAGCGCCCGCGCGGCCACCGCCATCCGGCGCCGCTGCGGCACCAGGGCACGGCGCACGAAGACGTCGTAGTCCTGGGCGGCCACCTCGTCGAGGATGCCGCCGTAGAGCGCGTACGCGGTGCGCATGCACGCCTGCGAGGCCGGCTCCAGCAGCGGGATGCCCGGTGCGGCGGCCACGTAGTGGGCCTGGGCGCGGGTCACCTCGTACTCGATCAGCTCGCGGATGCGCGGCGTGGTGCGGCCGGCGGCCTTGGCGGCGAGCAGGTCGTCGCGGGTGAGGTCGAACTTGGCCATGTCCTCGTCGGGCAGGTACGTCCGGCCCCGGTCGAGGTCCTCGGAGACGTCCCGGATGAAGTTGGTGAGCTGGAACGCGAAGCCGAGCTGGCGGGCCGGCTCGCGGGCGGCGGCCGGGTCGGAGCTGCCGAGGATCGGCAGCATCATGGTGCCGATGACAGCGGCCGAGCCCTCCATGTAGTCGAGCAGGTCGTCGTAGGTCGGGTACGACATGACCGTCAGGTCCATCGCCATGCTGCGCAGGAACGACGCGAAGTCGTCGCGGTCCAGGTCGAACACGGCGATGGTGTGCAGCACGGCGGGCAGCAGCGGGTCGTCGACCGACGCACCGTGCAGCCCGGCGACGAATCGATCCGACCACTCGCGCAGCCGGGCGGCACGCTCGGCCGGCGGCAGGTCCTCGGTGCGGTCGACGATCTCGTCCGCGTACCGGGTGAAGCCGTACAAGGCGTGCACATGCCGCCGTTTCCAGGCGGGGAGCAGCCTGGTGGCGAGATAGTAGGTACGGCCGTGACGCCGGTGCAGCTCGCGGCAACGGTCATAGGCAGCGGTCAGATCCGTGTCCATCGGCCCTCCTCGGTTTCGACGCAGCAATCGACGCAACTCGTAACCCTAGGGTACGCTCGCCGACATGGCCAACGACGCAGTTGCGGGTAATGCGCTCCGCGTCGCGCCGGCTCAGGCCGGGGCGACGGACGATCCGGTCCGCGGCGTACTGGCCGCGTTCACGAAAGACCTGATCAAAGGGGTCGATGAGACGCTGGCGGCGTTCCTGGCCGCGGAAGTCGAATCGCTCACCGAGATCGACGCAGCGATGGGTGGTTTCGCCGCGACGGCACGTGACTGCGTGCTGGCCGGCGGCAAGCGGGTCCGCCCCACGTTCGCGTACTGGGGATGGCGGGGTGTGGTCGGCGGTGAGGAACCGCTGTGCTCGGTGCTCCCCGCGCTGTCCGCGCTCGAACTGCTGCACACGTTCGCGCTGGTGCACGACGACGTGATGGACGCCTCCGACACCCGGCGCGGGCTGCCGACCGCGCACCGGGCCGCCGCCGCCCGGCACCGGGCCGCCGGGCACACGGGTGACCCCGACCGGTACGGCGAAGCCGTCGCCGTCCTCATCGGCGACCTGTGCATGGTGTGGGCCGACCGGCTCATGGCACACGCGGCGGTCCCGGCGGACCGGCTGCTCGACGTGCGCCGTTGCTACGACCAGATGCGGGTCGAGACGGTCGCCGGGCAGTTCCTGGACGTGCTCGGCGAGAACGACCCGGCGAGCTGGACCGTCGACCGGGCGCTGCGGGTGGCCCGCTACAAGACCGCCAGCTACACCGTCCAGCGCCCGCTGCTGTTCGGTGCCTGCCTGGCCGGCACCGACGCGGACGACCCGCTCATCGCCGCGTACACCAGGTACGGGCTGGCCGTCGGCGAGGCGTTCCAGCTCCGCGACGACCTGCTGGGCGTCTACGGCGACCCGGAGACCACCGGCAAGCCGGCCGGGGACGACCTGCGTACCGGCAAGCCGACAGCGCTGCTGATGCTGGCCCGGCAGCTCGCCGACCCGGCGCAGCACCGCGCGTTGGAGCGGGCCGGCTCGGTCACCGCGGCACACGAGGTGGACCGGCTGGCCGACGTGGTCCGGGACACCGGCGCCACCGCCCGGGTGGAGCGGATGATCTCCGACCGGGTGACCGAGGCGCTCGCCGCGCTCGGCACCGCACCGATCGACGAGACCGCGCGCACCGCGCTGACCGGCCTCGCCACCGCCGCCACGGCGCGGCGGGCATGATGAGCAACTTCGTGAGCAAGGGGGCCGGAATGCGTACCGTCAAGGGACGGACCGACCGGGTGGTAGTGGTCGGCGCCGGGCTGGGTGGGCTGGCGTGCGCGCTGCACCTGGCCGGCAGTGGCCGGCAGGTGACGGTGCTGGAACGCGAGCCGGTGCCGGGCGGCCGCGCCGGGCGGCTCAGCGTCGACGGGTACGAGTTCGACACCGGCCCGACCGTCCTCACCATGCCCGACCTGATCGCCGAGGCGCTCGGCGCGGTGGGTGAGGAGCTGACCGACTGGCTCGACCTGACCCCGCTCGACCCGGCCTACCGGGCCTACTACCCGGACGGGTCGACGCTCGACGTCATCACCGACACCACCCGGATGGCCGCCGAGATCGCCCGCGTCTGCGGCCCCCGGGAGGCGGACGGCTACCTGCGCTTCGTCGACTACGCCCGCAACCTCTGGCAGTGGGAACGGGCCGACTTCATCGAGCGCAACCTCGACGCGCCGACCGACCTGCTCACCGGCAACCTGCTGAAGCTGTTCGCCAGCGGTGCCTTCCGGCGGCTCCAGACGAAGATCAACCAGTTCTTCCGCGACCCGCGTACCCAGCGGATCTTCTCCTTCCAGGCCATGTACGCGGGCCTGTCGCCGCACGACGCGCTGGCGATCTACGCGGTCATCGCGTACCTCGACTCGGTGGCCGGTGTGTGCTTCCCGCGCGGCGGCATCCACGCGGTCTCCCGCGGCATGGCCGGCGCGGCCGAGAAGCACGGCGTGCAGATCCGGTACGGCACCACGGTGACCCGGGTGGAGACCGCCAACGGCCGCGCCACCGGCGTCGTCACCGCGGACGGCGACTTCATCCCCGCCGACACGGTGGTGCTCAACCCGGACCTGCCGGTCGCCTACCAGGACCTGCTGCCGCCCAGCCGGCAGCGCAAGCTCACCTACTCCCCGTCCTGCGTGGTGCTGCACATCGGTTCGACGCAGGGCTATGGCAAGATCGCCCACCACAACATCCACTTCGGGCGCTCCTGGAAGGGGACGTTCGACGAGGTGATCCGGCGAGGCGAGCTGATGACCGACCCGTCGCTGCTGGTGACGAACCCGAGCCGCACCGACCCGTCGGTGGCGCCGGCCGGGAAGCACACCTACTACGTGCTCGCACCGGTGCCGAACCTGGAGCGGGCGCCGTTCGACTGGACCGGCGACCTCACCCAGCGGTACGCCGACCAGCTCGTGAGCACGCTGGAGGAGCGCGGCTACGTCGGCTTCGGCGACGGCATCGAGGTGATGCGGGCGGTCACCCCGGCCGACTGGGCGGCGCAGGGCATGGCCGCCGGCACCCCGTTCGCCGCCTCGCACAGCCTCTTCCAGACCGGCCCGTTCCGCCCCTCCAACCTGCACCGGACGCTGGAGAACGTGGTGTTCGTCGGCTCCGGCACGCAGCCCGGTGTCGGCGTGCCGATGGTGCTGATCAGCGGCAAGATCGCTGCGGCCCGGGTCACCGGGGCGATGTCGTGAGCGAGCGGGAGACCCACCTGGTCGAACTGGTCGACGACGACGGCCGGATGCTCGGCGAGACCACCGTGGCGGCCGCCCACCAGCCACCCGGGCGGCTGCACCGCGCCTTCTCGGTGCTCCTGGTCGACCCCGACGGGCGGGTGCTGCTGCAGCAGCGGGCCGCGGTCAAGACGCGGTTCCCGCTGCGCTGGGCGAACTCCTGCTGCGGGCACCCGCTGCCCGGGCAGTCGCCGGCCGAGGCCGCCAATCGGCGGCTCGCCGAGGAACTCGGCGTCGACCCCGTCGACCTCACCGAGGTCGGCGTGTACCTCTACTACGCCGAGGACCCGGCTACCGGACGGGTCGAGTTCGAGTACGACCACGTGCTGCGCGCCGACGTACCCGCCGACCTGGTCACGCGGCCCGACCCGGACGAGGTGGCCGACCTGCGCTGGGTCGACCCCGGCGCGGTGGTGGCCGACCTGGACGCCCACCCCCGCGAGTACGCCCCGTGGCTCGGCGGCGTGGTCAACCGGCTGCTGCACCCCACCGACGCGTCCCGGCCGGGCGTACCGGCCACCGAGGCACCGGAGCGGTCGGGTGGCCGATGAGGCGCTGAGCGCGGGGGCCGTCGCACGCCGACTGGGCGTGGCGGTCACCACGCTGCGTACCTGGCACCAGCGCTACGGCCTCGGCCCCAGCGAGCACGTGCCGGGCCACCACCGGCGGTACACGCCCGCCGACCTCGCCCGCCTGGAGATCATGCGCCGGCTGACCACCGAGGGGGTCGCGCCCGCCGAGGCCGCCCGCTGGGCCCGGCAGGCGCCGGCCGTGCCGCCCCCGGAGCGGCTCGGCCTCAAGGCGAGGGCCTCGACGGTACGCGACGGCGGCGGCACCACCATCCCGGTCGGCCGGGCCGGGCCGGCCGCGCGCGGGCTGGCCCGTGCCGCCATGCGACTGGACTCGGTGACCATCAGCCGGACCATCGCCGACGCGCTGGCCACCGACGGGGTGGTGGCGACCTGGGAGGGGCTGCTGCGGCCGGTGCTCGCCGGCATCGGGGAGCGGCACGCCGCCACCTCCGCACTGATCGAGGTGGAACACCTCATGTCCCGGTGCGTCTCCGAGGCGTTCGCCACGGTGGCGTGGGCCCACCCCACTTCCGGGCCGCCCCGGATCCTGCTCTCCTGCGCCGACGAGGAGCAGCACTCGCTGCCGCTGGAGGCGCTCGCCGCCGCGCTGGCCGAGGTCGGTGTGAGTTATCGCATGCTCGGTGCCCGCGTACCGGTGCCGGCCCTGGTCGAGGCGGTCAACCGGACCGGTCCGGCGGCGGTGGTGCTCTGGTCGCACATCCGCGCGACGGCCGACCCGTGTCAGCTCACCGCGCTGCTGGCGGTGCCGCGCCGGCCGCTGCTGGTGCTCGCCGCCGGGCCCGGCTGGCGGGCCGACTCGCTGCCGGCCGGGGTGGTCCGGCCGGTGGACCTGGCCGAGGCGTTGTCGCTGGCCGTGGCCGTGCGGGACTCGCTGGACCAGTCGACGACAAGCTGAGCCCCTCTCCCGTTCCGGGTCGGCGTCCACTACGGTCGGAAAGTCCGTCTGACCCCGACCCCTCCGGGAGCGACGAATGCGTCCACGCGCCCTGTCGGCGCTCGCCCTGGGCCTGGTGCTCCTCGTCACCGGCTGCGGCGACGCCGGCAAGTCACCCGAGAAGGCCGCCGCACCGGCGTCGGCCTCGGCGTCGCCGTCCCCGACGCCGGTGACGAAGCCCTCACCGACCCACACCACCCCCGCGAAGCCCAAGCTGCGCCCGCTGCCGAAGAAGCTGCCGGCGGGCCTGCACCGGGCCAGCGGGAGCGCCGGCGTGGCGCTCACCTTCGACGACGGGCCGGATCCCCGGTACACCCCGCAGATCCTGGCCCAGCTCCGGACGGCCCGGGTGAAGGCCACCTTCTGCGTCGTCGGCAAGCAGGCCAAGCGCTACCCGGAGCTGGTGGCCCGGATCGTCCGGGAGGGTCACCAGCTCTGCAATCACAGCTGGCACCACGACGTGAACCTGGGGCGGCGCTCCGCCGCCGAGATCCGATCCGACCTGGAACGGACGAACGAGGCGATCCACGCCGCCGCGCCCAAGGCGCCGATCACCTGGTTCCGGCAGCCCGGCGGCCGCTGGACGGCCGAGGAGGTCGTGATCGCCAAGCAGATGGGCCTGCGCCCGCTGCACTGGAGCGTGGACCCGCAGGACTGGGACCACCCACCGGCCAAGACGATCATCAAGCGGGTGAAGGGCGCCACCCGGCACGGTTCGGTGGTGCTGATGCACGACGCGGGCGGCGACCGGGCCCAGACGATGGCCGCGTGCCGCCACCTGATCCCGGACATCAAGCGGCGGTACGGCATCGCCCTGCCCCGCTGACCTGCGGTTCTACCCGGCACCACGGCCATCCCGATACCGGTTTTGTCGTCCGCGCAGGCATGACATATGCTTCTCCTGCCTCCGGCGGGGCCGGATGGGAGCAAGTCCGCTTGAAGTTGCGAGTGTGCAATGATGGCGGGGCCGCCCTCATCGTCTAGCGGCCCAGGACGCCGCCCTTTCAAGGCGGTAGCACGGGTTCGAATCCCGTTGGGGGCACGGTCCGGCTCACGCCGGATGCAACACCAGCCAGGTCCTGTGGAGCAGTTGGAGTGCTCGCCGCCCTGTCAAGGCGGAGGTCGCGGGTTCAAGTCCCGTCAGGACCGCAAGCGCTGACGCCGCGCAGCTCGATGCGCGGCGTTCTGCGTATCGGCCCGTGCGGTAGCATGTGCCGAGCACCACGGCCAGGTAGCTCAGTTGGTACGAGCGTCCGACTGAAAATCGGAAGGTCGGCGGTTCGACCCCGCCCCTGGCCACATAGCCTTTCGCCGGGCTACAGGAGCGCCGACCAGCGGGAACGCAGGTCGGCGTTCTGCTTTTCAGCCCAGGCGGGCCGCCTCCACCCGCAGATGCTCGAGAAAGTGCGTGACCGCCGGCGGCGGCGTCCTGCCCCGCACGGTCGCCGCGAATATCTGCCGTACCGACTCGTCGTCCGGATGCAGGCGTAGCAGGGCGATGTCCGGCGGGGTTCCGCGTACCGCCAGGGCCGGAACCAGAGCCACCCCCAGCCCGGCGGCGACGCATCCCAGCTTGCCGGTCCACTCGGCCGCGACGATGTCGACGCGTGGCGAGAAACCGCTGGGCAGGCTTGCGCGGAGCAGGCTGTTCTCCGCGGTGGCCGAGCCCACGACGAACGCCTCCTGAGCAAGGTCCGCCAGGCGCACCGAGCGGCGGCGCGCGAGCCGGTGGTCGCGCGCGACCGCGACCAGGAGCCGCTCGTCGAGCAGATGTCGCAGGTCGAATCGGTCGCGGTCCAGCTCGCCCGTGGGCGAGGTGCTGACCACTGCCACATCCGCCTCCTCCGCGAGCAGGCGCTCCAGCAGTTGCGGCGTCACGCCCTCGACCAGCGACAGCGAGATCTCCGGGTGGTCCGAGCGGAACGACGCCATCGCCCGGGGTACGAGAGCCGCGACAGCGGTCGGGAAGGCGCCCACACGCAGCCGCCCTCGGCCGAGCCCGCGCAGGTCGTCGAGGTCACGCCGGGCCGCGGCGAGCCGGTCGAGGACCGCCTCGGCGTGCGGGAGCAGCTCTCGCCCCTCCTCGGTGAGGGCGACGCCGCGGGGCAGCCGGTCGAAGAGCCGAGCGCCGATGTCGGCCTCCAGCGCGGCGATCTGCCGGGAGACAGCCGACTGGGTGAAGCTGAGGGCGCGGGCGGCGGTCGTGATCGAGCCGTGCTGCGCGACGGTGCGGAACACCTCCAGCAGCTGAGTCTCCATGGCAGGCATGTTACTCACGCATGGCATCTATGCGAGACATTCGTTGGCTGCATTGCTTCCATCGGCCTAGCGTTACCGCGTGAAGATCATCGCGGTCCTCGGGACCGGACACATGGGTACGCCGATCGCGCGCCGCCTCCTGTCCGGCGGCAACCGGGTCAGAGTGTGGAACCGCAGCCCGGAGCGTTCGGAGCCGCTCGCCGTGGCCGGCGCGACGGTAGCCGCGAGCCCGTCCGCCGCGGTCGACGGAGCCGACGTCGTCGTCGTCATGCTCGCCGACGCCGGCGCGGTCGAGACGGTGCTGTTCGGGCCGGACGGCGCCGCCACCTCGCTCCGGCCCGGGACGGTCGTGGTGCAGATGTCGACGATCGGGCCGGACGAAGTCCGAGCAGTGGCCGGTCGGCTTCCCGCGGGCGTCTCGCTCCTCGACGCCCCCGTCGGCGGCAGCGTCGACGCCGCCCGGGGCGGCACGCTGACGATCTTCGCGGGCGGCCCCGCCGATACCGTGGAGAGGGCGGCTCCGGTGCTGGAACAGCTCGGTTCTGTCCGTCACTGCGGCCCGATCGGGGCGGGCGCCGCCGTCAAGCTCGTCGCGAACACGGGCCTGGTGACGGCGGTCGCCGCGCTGCACGACGCGCTCGCTGTCGCCGCGGCGCTCGGTGTCGACAGGCAGACCGCCCTCGACGTGCTCGGCCGTGGGGCCCTCGCCGGCGCGGTCGGACGGGTCACCGCGCCGGGCGCCTCGTTCGCAGTCGCGTTGGCGGCGAAGGATGCGCGCCTGGCGCTGCGCCTCCCGGGGGCGGCTCCCCTGCTCGATGCCGCCCTGGACCTGATGCAGGCCGCGCCCGACCAGGACGCGGATCTCTCCTCCCTCGTCTCAGCCGACTCCCTGAAGGGATGCTGATGCACCTCACCCTGGACAACCCCGCATCCGTCGCGGCCCCGTTCGGCGACCGCTTCGCGCACGTCGCCCGGATCGATGTCGGCGGCGGCGCGCTGCTGATGCTCGCCGGACAGGTCGCCGTCGACGACGACGGCGAGGTGGTGGCCCCCGGAGACCCCGGCACCCAGGCCGAACGGATCTTCGAGATCGTGGGCGGCGTGCTCGCGGCGCACGGCGCGTCCTTCCACGACGTGCTGCACATCCGCACGTTCATGACGGACCTGGCCGACCTGCCGGCGTACGCGGCCGTCCGGCGCCGGCTCTTCCCGGGCACACCGCCGCCGGCGAGCACGACTGTCGAGGTCAGCAAGCTCTTCCTGCCGGGCGCTGTACTCGAGGTCGAGGTCACGGCCGTGGTCCGGTCCCGCTAGGGCTCGACACTCACGCGGCACAGAACTCGTGTGGGCCTCATGCCGGACGGTTGCGCTACTCCCGGTTCTTCCCCGCAACGGCGGATCCCCACCGGCGGGAGGGGTCCCCACCGGTGGGGACCCCTCCCGTATCCGGGTCAGACCGCGGCGGGCTGCTCCGCCGCGGCCGAGGTGCAGCAGGCGCTCTCGGTCACCTTCTCCAGCTGCGGCGAGTCGGCCTTGACCGTGTAGACCTCCCACGGCTCGTCGCCGGGGCCGCGCACCCAGACCTTGTCCTGGAGCGCGTAGCAGCACTCGGTGTCGTTCTCCTCCAGCGTGATGAGGCCGGACTCGGTGAGCCGGCTGGTCGCGGCGTTGACCTCCTCGGTGGTGGCCACCTCGACCCCGAGGTGGTCCATCACCGTCGGCAGGCCGGGCTCACCTTCGAGGAGTACGAGCTTCAGCGGCGGGTTCTCCACCGCGAAGTTGGCGTAGCCGGGGCGGCGCTTGGCCGGCTCGACGCCGAACAGCTTGCTGTAGAAGGCCACGGAGCCTTCGAGGTCGGAGACGCGCAGGGCGAGCTGGACGCGGGACATGACTGACTCCCTGTCTCGATGTTTATCGAAGCAGCCTCCACCCTGCCTTCTATTTAGAAGTCTGTCAACCTAGAGGAATATCGAAACAAGCGCTCGCCGGTGGTGGCGCCGACGGTCGAGCCCTCCTTGCGCCATTAGGTTTGCAATGCAAACCTATTTGAGTCACAGCACATCGGCTGCCGGGAGGAACCATGCCGTCCGAGTCACCCCGCGAGGACAGTGCCCAGGAACTGCTCGCCTCGATGACCAACCTCCGCCGGCAGGCCCGGGCGGCTCGTCAGGCGTACTGGCTTCCGCTCCTGCTCTTCGGAGTGCTCATCGCGGCGGCCGCGCCGCTGTACGTCGAGTCGACGGAACCAGCCCCGCTGCGCGCCGGGACCGACGGCCCTGCCCTGAGCGGTCTCGGCGGCGGCTTCCTGGAGAAGTCGACCGCGCTCGGCTGGTACTGGCTGGCCGCGCTCGTCGGCGGCTACCTGGCCGGCCTGACGTGGTACCGCTGGCACGGCCGGCGAGCCGGCGTCCAGACCCCGACCCGGTCGTACGTCATCGCCGGCCTCGCGGGCACTCTCGTCGGCCTCGCCCTTCCGGTCGTCCTGGAGTTCCTGCTGTTCAACACCAGCGGGCCGGTGTGGGGCGGCACCAGTTGGCTGACCGGTCCGCTGCTCGGCCTCGCCAACCGGGGCATGCTGCCGCACCTCGTCATCGCCGTCGGCCTGGCGGTCCTCGCCCGCCTGGAACGCAGCCGGAGCCTGTGGGCCGTGGTCGGTCTCTACACCGTCGTGCTGGTAGCCGTGAACGCCTGGTTCCAGCTCTCCGACCTGCAACCGGGTGATCTGACCCGGTTCAGCTTCATGCTGGCGGCCGTGCTCCCGGCACCGGTCCTGCTGATCGGCGGGGGTGTGGCGCTCGCCGCCGCCAAGAAGCAGCACAATCGGTAGCCGTGAGCACCGTGGACGACCCTCGCGCGAGCGGGCCATTCCCAACGAACGGCCTCGACGACACGGTCCACCAGCGGCACCGGCTCGGCATCCTGACCATCGCCGCTGAAGGCGAGCGGGTGGAGGTGGCCTATCTCCGCCAGGCCCTCGAACTCACCGCGGGCAACCTGTCCCGGCACCTCACCGTGCTGGAGGAGGCACGCCTGATCGAGGTGGAGAAGGGCTACCACGGCCGTCGTCCGCGGACGTGGATCCGGATCACCCGGGAGGGCCGTCAGGCCCTGCACTCCGAGATCACCGCACTCCAGGAGCTGCTCCACCGCCACCAGCAGACCGCGCCGGACGACTCCCCACCCCCGTAACGCCCTCTCCTGCACGACGGCCCCGGCCTCGCCCGGTGGGCGGGCGGCGGGCCCGGGAGTGCCGGGAGCGGGTGGGACAGTCAGGTTTGTGGGGGGCGGCGGTTGTGGGTGGGGCTGCCCTGGATCGCCTCCCAGACGCTTCGGCCGGCCAGCCGCAGTGCCTGTCCGGCTTGTCCCGCCAGTTGTGCCGCCTCGGCGGCTGCGCTCGCCGGCTGGCCGGAGCGCTCCGGGCCGCGCTTCTTCCCGGCGGGACGTTCCGCCGACGGGCCCGCCCCGGCGCCCTGCCCCGATCCGGCGGCACGCTCGGACTCCGCCTTCCCCTCCCGCCCGGCACCGGGCGACGGTGACGGCTCGGCCCGCCCGGAACCGGGCGGCGGCTCGGTCCGCTCGGCACTACTTCGCCGAGGACTACCACCAGCAGTACCTGGCGCCGACGAAGAACCCGGACGGCTCGGTGGTGGCGGCTCCGTCCGCGATGGGCGCCGGGGCGGTTCGGGGGCCTCGATCGGGCCGGACACGGCCGGCCCCGCCCGATCGGCCACCGCCGGAGCGGCCGGGTCGACCACCGCCGGCCCGGTGCGGTCGACCACCTCGCCGGCCGCGGCCACCGTACGGCCGGTCTGGTCGACCACCGGCGCGGCGAGCCGGTGCACGTCGTCCAGGGTGACGCCGGCCGAGCGCGCCAGCGCGTCGATCAGCTGCGGGTTGCGGTCGATGGTGGTCAGCGCCCGGTCCAGGATCTGCACCAGCTTCTCCAGCCGTACCTTGAGCAGCGCCTCGGCGCTCACCCCGGTGATGTCCAGCTCGACGCCCTCCAGGTGCACCCGGACGCCGGCGTCGAGCTGGAGCAGGTTCGCCAGCCGGGCGCGCAGCGACAGGTCGGCGTCGAGCCCGTCCACCGCGAGCCGGATCTCGTCGACGGTCAGTTCCGGCACGTCGAGCAGGACGTCCGGCTCCGACTCGGGACCGGCCGGCGAGCCGGTCGGTTCGTCGCCGGGGTCCGGCACTGGTGCGGTGGCTCGGCTGTCGGTCATGCTGCCCGCTCTCCCATCGGTCCGGTCGGCGGCGCTTACCCGCTTCCGGCACCGCACCCGTCGCCTCTCCTACCGCCCGGAAGCCCGCCCTGACCTGCCGAAGCACCGCCACGGGCCTTGCGCAGAGCGCCTGTCCCACCACTCAGCGCTGTCGGGAACCGGTGTTCCCGGTGTCCGGAAGCGGGCGGAACGGAAGCTGCACACCGAGACATGAGCCGGTATGGTCCGGACCTATGGGACAGGAGATGGCCGATCCGGATGAGGTCCGGCAGGAATCCGATCGCTTCTCCCTCCGCAGCAGCCTGCTCGTCCCGGCGTCCGCCGAGCGGGCGTACGCCGTCTTCACCGGCGCGCTCGCCGACTGGTGGGTGCGTGAATACACCTGGTCCGGCCCGGAGGCGCTCGCCGCGCTCGGCATCGAGCCCCGGGCCGGCGGCATGCTCTACGAGATCGGCCCGTACGGCTTCCGCAACGACTGGGGCCGCGTGCTGACCTGGGATCCGCCGCGGCGCCTGGTGTTCACCTGGCAGATCGGCCCGGACCGGGTGCCGGTGCCGGACCCGGCGCGGGCCAGCGAGGTGGAGGTCCTGTTCCACGCCGCCGGTCCGGAGCAGACCCGGGTGGACGTCGAGCACCGCTACTTCGACAGGCACGGCACGGCGGCCGAGGGCTACCGCGAGGCGCTCACCGCGGGCTGGCACGAACTGCTCTGCCGCTATCTGGCAACGGTCGCCCGTACCGCCTGAGATCGGTCAGCCGGCGATACCGGGCGCCGCGCCGGTGCCGGCCACGCCGGTGCCACCGAGGTCGGCCCGGCGGCCGGCGTCCGCGCCGGAACCGAAGCCACCGCCCGCCAGCCGCCGTCGCGGGGCGGCGCGCAACCGGGGGTACGCCTCGGCGACCCGGCGCTGGACCCGATCGGAGCGGTCGGCGAGCACCAGAGCCGTGGAGGGTCCACCCGACTCCGCCACCGCCTTGCTCTCGGCAGCGCGCAGTCGTTCCGCGACGACGTACGCGAACCCGGCCAGCCAGGTGCGCCGGAACGCGGCCGGATGTTCCCCGGCCGGTACGACGGCACCGGCGAGCCCGTGCGCGGCCTGCACGAGCAGCGAGGTGAACAGCAGCTCGACCCGTTCCAGGTCGCTGGCGAAGCCGAACAGGTGCATGACGAAACCGTTGCCGTGCCGGCGGCGTACGCATCGGCACCGCAACGGTTCGGCGACCGCCGCGAGCAGACCGGCCTTGTCCCGGGCGTACGGCGCGATCACCTCGACGGTCCGGTCACCGACCGGGTCGGCAGCCGGGTCGCGGGCGGCGAGCAGCGCCCGGTCGACGCCGTAGCGGGCGATCAGTTCGGTGGCCTTCGCCATGAAGGCGGACGACTCGGCGGGTGTGCAGGCCGGGTCCTCCGCCTGGGCGAGGAGCTTGCGCACCTTGCTGAGCATCGCCTCGGACATGCACCCAGAGCTACCACAGCCGGGGTGCCGGGCCGCGCGCCGGGCTCAGTCCGAGCGGCTGCGCAGCGTGGCGATTGTCGACCCGGCGAGCGTGAGCAGGCAGTCGGGCAGCAGGCCGTCGGCGGCCGCCGCCCCGAACAGCGCCTCGCCGGTGTCCGCGTCGTCGTTGGCGCACGCGCTGACGAAACGGGCCACCCAGCGGGTGTCGTAGTCGGCCTGGTCGATGCCGGGGAAGTCGAGGGCGGCGCCGCCGCCCGGGGCGTCGTCGCCGAGCATGGTGGCGGCGAGGCACCACGCCACTCCGTACGCCCCGGCGAGGCCGGAGCGGTCCACCACCGCGTCGAACGTGCCCACCACGCCGGCGCCGTCGCCGGCGAGGGCGGAACGGAGCACGGCGGTCGCGTCGTCGAGCGTCTGCTGTGCTTCGTCGTTCACCCGCGGAACAGTATCGCCGGGGGTCAAGCGGTGACCCGGAAACGGCTCGTCGACCACGCAGAGTGATACCCGCAGTCGGGGTGCCGACGGAGCCGACTCCACAGTCCCGCGTGCCGCGTGAGCACGCTAAGGTGCGCAGCGGACCTTCGCCGGAGGAAGGACGACCATGCTGAGAACACGCACGTCGCGCGCGGCCCTGTCCATGGCCTGCGCGGCGCTTCTGCTCGCCACGAGCGCCTGCGGGAGCGACGAGCCGGAGGAGACGCCTGCCACCCAGGTACGCCTCTACGGCACCGACGGCAACATGCTCAATTCGTACGCCGCGGAACTCAAGGACCGGGCGGACCTGGTGAACGGGATGAAGGGCACCACGCCCCTCACTCCGCTTGCCGAGAGCTTCAAGGAACGACTACTCGCCGTAGACCCGAAGCTGGGTGACTTCCTCTACTCCGCCGAGTCGTACGACGCGGTGGTGATCAGCGCGCTGGCCGCCCAGCTCGCCGGCACCACCGCTCCGGCCGAGATCGCCAAGCAGATCGTCGGGGTGACCACCGGCGGTGAACGCTGCGACGACGTGGCGGCCTGCCTGGAGCTCGCCCGTGCGGGCCGGGACATCGAGTACCGGGGCGTGTCGCTGACCCGCGCCGGGTTCACCGACACCGGCGAGCCGGCCACCGCGAGCTACGGCACCATGCACTTCGACAACCAGAAGATCGACGACAGCAAGACCGAGTTCGTCGGCGCCGGTGAGGAGTCGGGGGCCAGCACGAAGGCCCCGCCGCGTGGGCGCAAGCTGCGCGACGGGAAGGCGAAGGACGCCCCGCTGGTCCTCGGCGGGCTGCTGCCGAAGACCGGTGACCTGGCGCTGGCGAACCCGCCGCTGGCGGCCGGCGCGGCGCTCGCGATCCGTGAGGTGAACGCCGCCGGTGGTGTGCTCGGCGAGCCGGTGAAGTGGATCGAGGGCGACGACGGCACCAACCCGGCGGTCGCCAAGGCCACCGTCGCCTCGCACGTCAGCAAGGGCGTGCAGGTCATCATCGGCGCGGGCGGCTCCGGCATCTCCCGGGCCGTGCTGCCGGACGTGGTCGCCGCCGGGCGGATCCTGTTCTCCCCGTCGAACACCGACGCGGGCCTGAGCGCCGTGGACGACAACGGCCTCTACTTCCGTACCGCGCCGCCGGACAGCCTGCAGGGCCGTGCGCTGGCCGACGTGATGCTCCGGGACGGGCCGCGCAAGATCGCGATCCTGGCCCGTAAGGACTCGTACGGTGAGGGCCTCCAGGAGAACGTCCGCTCGGAGCTGGAGAAGGCCGGCATCGGCGCGGACCGGATCAAGCTGCTGACCTACGAGCCGCCGGCCGACCCGAAGACGCCTGTCGACTTCGGCGGCACCGCCAAGGAGATCAAGGCGTTCGGACCGGAGGCGCTGCTGCTCATCGGCTTCGCCGAGTCCGCGCCGGCGATCACCGCGCTGGACGACGCGGGAGTCGACATCAAGCACTGACGCGTACCGACGCGTAGGGCCGCACCGGAGACACCGGTGCGGCCCTCGTCGTCTCTCCCGGGCTCAGCGGGCCCGGCGCCGGTCCAGGAACTCGGTCATCCGCCGGTGCTTCTCCTCGTCCTCGAAGAGCACCGCCTGGCTCAGCAGGTCGAGCTGCGGGTGCGCGGCCGCCGGGGCGTCCACCGCCATCTTGGTCAGCCGCAGCGCCAGCGCGGAACCCTTCGCCATCTCGTCGAGCAGGCCGTGCGCGGTGGGCAGCAGCTCTTCCGGGTCGGCCACCACCCGGTTCACCAGCCCGATCCGCAGCGCCTCCTCGGCGTCCACCCGCCGGCCGGTGAACAGCAGCTCCTTGGCCCGGGCCTCACCGATCAGCGCCGGCAGCCGGTAGGTCGCGCCCGCGCCGGCCAGGATGCCCAGCCGCACCTCGGGCTGGCCGAACACCGCGCGGTCCGTGCACACCCGGAGATCGCATGCGTACGCCAGCTCGGCGCCGCCGCCCAGCGCCGGGCCGTCGACTGCGGCCACGGTGGGCATCGGCAGTGCCCGGATGCGGGCGAAGACGCCCTGGTTGATGGCGGCCAGCGCGTCCAGCCGGCCGCGCTCGCGGAGCTGGGCGATGTCGGCGCCACCGGCGAAGATGCCCGCCGTCCCGCCGGTGAGCAGCAGCAGCCGGGGACGCGCCTCCAGGTCGGCGCAGACCGCGTGCAGCTCGCCCACCAGGTCGGCGTCGATGGCGTTGCGCTTCTCCGGCCGGTCCAGGGTGACCACGAGCCGGTCCGGCAGCTCCTCGATCCGCAGCCCACTCATTTCTTCTGGCCGTCCTTCCACGTGTAGAAGCCCTGCCCCGACTTCTTGCCCAGCCTCCCGGCGGCCACCATCTCGACGAGCAGCGGCGGCGGCGCGAAGCGGTCGCCGTACGCGGCCTGGAGCGTGCGCGCGATGTCGAGCCGCACGTCCAGCCCGACCAGGTCGGTCAGCTCCAGCGGGCCGATCGGGTGCCGGTAGCCGAGCACCATCGCCTTGTCGATGTCGGCCGGGCTCGCCACCTCGTCGGCCACCATCCGGATCGCCTCCAGGCCGAGCGTGACGCCGAGGCGGGAGGTGGCGAAGCCGGGCATGTCGCGTACGACGACGGGGTCCTTGCCCAGCCGGGCGGCCAGCGCGACGGCCGCCTCGGTGGTCGGCGGCGCGGTGGCCGGGCCGACCACGACCTCGAGCAGCGCCATCGCCCACACCGGATTGAAGAAGTGCAACCCGACGAAGTCGGCGGGCCGGTCCAGCCCGGCGGCCAGTTCGGCGATCGGGATGCTGGACGTGTTGCTGCCCAGCAGCGCGGGCCGGCGGCTCTCCGCCTCGCGCAGGACGGCGCGCTTGAGGTCGAGCCGCTCGGGCACCGCCTCCACGATCACGTCGGCGCCCTCGGCCACCTCGGCGAGCCCGGCCCGGAGCGTGACGCGCTCACGGTTGGCGGTGGCGGCCTCCTCGGTCAGCTTGCCGCGCTGCACCCCTCGGTCCCACAGCTCGCCGAGCCGGTGCACGGCCTCGGCGCCCCGGGCGGGGTCGACCTCGACCAGTTCGACCGCGTACCCGGCGCCGGCCGCCACGTACGCGATGCCGAGGCCCATGGTGCCGGCCCCGACGACCACAAAACGACCACTCATCGGTGTCCCCTCGCCGCGGCGGGGGCGCGCGGGGTCTCCGCCGCCGGGCCCGTCCGCTCGTTCCTGCATGCGACCCTATGCAGGGCCGGGCCGCCGGGATGCGTGGGGGCGGAGCGGACGGGGTAAGGACGGCCGTCAACGCCGAAGGAAGGAACGAGATGAGCCAGGCACCGGAGAGCGCGGAGAACACCGAGACGGTCGAGACCCGCGGCGACGAGCGGGTGGACCTGCTCCGCGCGGACACCAACAACGACGGCAAGACCGACGTGTGGGTGGTGGACACCGACGGCGACGGCAAGGCCGACCTGTTCCAGTTCGACACCGACGGTGACGGCAAGGTGGACATCACCATGGTGGACATCGACGAGGACGGCACGCCGGACGAGGTGGTCGACGGCGACGGCGGGCTGCCCCCGGAGCAGACCACCCCCACCGTCCAGGTCTGAGTGGTGCGGGGGGAGCCGCCGGATCCCGGCGGCTCCCCCGCTCACCGCAGCGTCAGTGTGGCGAGGTAGTAGGGGTGGTCGGTGTCGTCCACGTCGGCCAGTCGCCACGGTGAACCGTGGACCAGCTCGGCGAACTCCTCCGGCGAGCAGACCAGGTAGTCGAACCAGTCGGTGCCGAGCAGCCGGTAGCGCAGCCGCAGCCGCAGTTGCCCGCCGATCCGGCCCCGCTGCCGGTTGCGCTCGTGGTAGGCGGTGTGTACCGGGTCGGTGGTCCCGTACGGGTCGGTGCCGTGGGCGATCACCCGGGCACCGGGGCGGGCCAGCGCGGCGAGCGCGGCGAGCATCGCCGGGGCGCGTTCCCGCCCCTCGAACAGTCCCAGGTTGTTGCCGAGCAGCAGGAACGTGTCGTACCGGTGGCCGTCGGCGGCGTGCTCGTCGACGGTGCCGTGCACCAGGTCGCGTACGCCCCGGTGCCGGCTGACCCGCAGCGCGCCGAGCGACGTGTCCAGCCCGGTGACCGGCACGCCGCGCTCCTGGAGGTGCAGCGCGATCCGGCCGGCGCCGACGCCGACGTCGAGCACGCGTCCGCGTACCCGGTCCACGGCCCGGTGGTCGTGCGGCTGCCACCGCTGCGGCGGGTCCAGGTAGTGCCCGGCGGGCGCGCCGTTGATCAGCCCGTCGTCGCGCTCGATGATCTCGATGACCGGGCGCGGGAGGCGGCCGCCGGCCATCGGGCGCGGGCCGATCCCGGTGGCGACCGCGTACGCGTCGCGGATCATCTCGCCGAACACGTCGCCGATCTCGGGTTCCCCGGTCATGAGAGCACGCTATCCGGCGGTCGGCGGCACCCTGACCGCCGTATCCTTGGCGGCGTGACCGACCTGGACCGCCTGGCTGCGGAGAAGTACGTCCTGCTCACCACGTTCCGCAAGGACGGCCGGGCGGTGCCGACGCCGGTGTGGGCGGTACGCGACGGCGACGGGCTCGCGGTGTGGACGGTGGCCGACTCCGGCAAGGTGAAGCGCATCCGGCGCGACGGCCGGGTCACCGTGGCGCCGTGCGACGTGCGCGGCCGGCCGCACGGTGAGGCGGTGCCGGGCCACGCGACGATCGCCGACCCGGAGAGCACGAACCGGGTGCGAGGGCTGCTCAAGCAGAAGTACCGGCTGATCGGGCGGCTGAGCCTGCTCGGTAGCCGGCTGCGCCGGGGTGAGCGTGGCACGGTGGGGCTGCGGATCGTGCTGGACTGAGCGGCCCCCGGACGCGACAAAGGGCGGCGCCGCGACGGCACCGCCCTTGATCGGAACGCCGGAGAACGCCGGTTCGTCAGTCTCCCTGGCGCTGCTGGGGGATCTGTCCCTGCAGCAGGGCCCGAACCTCCGACTCGCGGTAGCGGCGGTGACCGCCGAGGGTCCGGATGGCGCTGAGCTTGCCAGCCTTGGCCCACCGGGTCACCGTTTTCGGGTCGACACGGAACATCGACGCCACCTCGGCCGGTGTGAGTAGCGGCTCAGGTTCGTGCGTTCGCGATGCCATCGGGGTCACTCCTCCACATGTATAGACATCGGCCGGGGTCCCGCCGGCCGACGCGTCTCCCATGGTCCGGCTAGTCCCCGATGTCCGACATGGGCCGAACGGCTGAAGGTCCCTAGACGGACGGATGAACCATGCCCGATTTTTACGACTTTTATGCCGCAGAAAGTACCTTATTCGGACTCATGATCACGGTTCGTGACGCATCAGTTACGAGACACTCTCGTGTCCAAGGCCACTTAGCAGGGCAAACCGGGCGTCAGTTGCACCGTTCGAGCAGCTGCACCGCGCGCCAGCGGGCGACCAGTTTGTCGTACGCGGCGGACGCCTCCTCGGCCTCGCCCCGGCCCAGTCCGGACAGTCCGGCGGCCACCAGATCGGTCGAGTCGTCGGCTTCGAGCGTCTCGTCCGGCAGCAGCTGCACCAGTCCGCCGTAGTCCAGCTCGACCACCGAGCGCGGGTGGAACTCCTCCAGCCACCGGGCCGCCTCCTCGACCGCCTCGGTGATCGGCGCCTCGCCGATCGACTTGCGCAGCACCGACAGCGCGCGGGACGCCCGGCGGCGCGCCTTCGAGATCTCGGTGCGGTAGCGCAGCGCCCGCCGCCCCGGATCGGTGACCAGGTGCCGCTCGCCGGCCTCGAACAGCACGAACCAGCGCAGCGGCACGCCCCAGGTGGCGATCTGCTCGTGCACCCGGGGCACCCCGTGCTCCAGCACCCGGGCGCCGCTGCGCCAGTCCTCCACCACGGCCTTGGCCTGCCCGGCGAGCACCGGCGGCACGAACGCGTCGGCGAGCACCGAGGGCACGCCGTCGCGGGCGCTCAGCGCCGCCTCGGCGACCCGGATACGCAGGTTCCACGGACAGACCAGCAGCGCGTCGTCGGACTCCAGGACGTACGCCTCGTCGGGCAGGTCGGGCAACCGGGTCCAGCCGGCGCCGAGCGCCTCGATCACCGCGGTCCGCTGCCGTACCGGCCCCTCCAGCGGAGCTATCGCACGGCCCTCGCTGACGTACCGGCGCCAGTACGACTGCCGATCCCGGTCGAAGGCGGTGAGCGGCTCGTACACGCGCAGGTATGAAGCGAAGAGCGACGGCACGGCGCGATCCTCCCACGAGACGGGACCGCCCGTCGCCGCCCTCGGGCCCGTGGCGTGACATGCGCGACAGTACGGTTCGGGCCGATATTAGGCTCAACGACACCGGCAGCATCCCGCCGGCGTGCCACCCGGGTTCCGCGCCCCACAAGGGCGCACACCGACACAGGAGTCAGCCATGGGCGTATTCGCCAGTACCGACGACCCCGTCTCCACGGGGCATGAGCAGGTCGTGTTCTGCCAGGACAAGCAGTCCGGCCTGAAGGCGATCATCGGGATCTACTCGACCGCGCTGGGCCCCGCGCTCGGCGGCACCCGGTTCTACCCGTACGCCAGCGAGGACGAGGCCCTCGCCGACGTGCTCGACCTCTCGCGCGGCATGGCCTACAAGAACGCCCTGGCGAACCTCGACCTCGGTGGCGGCAAGGCGGTCATCTGGGGTGACCCCGACCAGATCAAGAGCGAGGCGCTGCTGCGCGCGTACGGCCGCTTCGTCGAGTCGCTCAACGGCCGCTACTACACCGCCTGCGACGTGGGCACCTACGTGGCGGACATGGACGTGATCGCCCGGGAGACCCGCTACGTGACCGGCCGCAGCGTGGAGCACGGCGGCGCGGGCGACTCCTCGATCCTCACCGCCTGGGGCGTGTTCCAGGGCATGCGGGCCGCTGCCGAGCACGTCTGGGGCAGCCCGACGCTCGCGGGCCGCCGGGTCGGCGTGGCCGGGCTGGGCAAGGTCGGCAAGTACCTGACCGCCCACCTGCTCGACGACGGCGCCGAGGTCGTGGCGACCGACGTCAGCCCGCGCGCCCTGGAGTGGGCGCGCACCACCCACCCGCAGGTCACCCTGGTCGACGACACCGCGGCGCTCGTCGCCTCCGACATCGACGTGTACGCCCCGTGCGCGCTCGGCGGCGCGCTGAACGACGACACCGTGCCGGTGCTGCGGGCGAAGGTGGTCACCGGGGCGGCGAACAACCAGCTCGCCCACCCGGGCATCGAGAAGGTGCTCGCCGACCGGGGCATCCTCTACACGCCGGACTACGTGGTCAACGCCGGCGGCGTGATCCAGGTGGCCGACGAGATCGAGGGCTTCAACTTCGACCGCGCCAAGCTGCGCGCGACCCGGATCTTCGACACGACCCGGCAGATCCTCCAGCTCGCCGACGACGAGGGCGTGCCGCCGGCGGTCGCCGCGGACCGGCTCGCCGAGCGGCGGATGGCCGACGTCGGCCGGCTGCGGACGATCCATCTGCGGTGAAGCTCACCTCCGGGGGCGGGGCGACGCTCCTCCCCCGGAGGCGGTGCGCGTTAAGCTGATCCTCGGGCTTGTTCGTACCGGTATGTCCGGTGTCACGGCCAGCCCCGGGGCTTACCCCTTACCCGGTACACTTTGTGACAGCTGGACCACCGCGACGCGCAGGTCCGGTCGACGGTGACCCGAGGTGCCGAACGATGGCATCCCCATGTACCGTAAGAGCCACGAGAGATGCCTGACGTCATCGGGGCCCGCCTTCGGGCTGCCCCGCATTCTGTGCGAGGGGGTCGAGCCATGGGGCGCGGCCGTGCTAAGGCCAAGCAGACGAAGGTGGCCCGGGAGTTGAAGTACCACTCCCCGAACACCGACCTAACCGCCTTGCAGCGCGAACTGGCGGGTAGTGGAAAGTCTGAGCACAACTTCGACGACGACTACAAAGAGTATGTCGACGACGATGACGAGGACCACGCGGACGACGACCCGGACACCTGGGCTCGTCCGACCCGCTGACCTCCGGTCACATCTGAGCACGCGGTAACCCCCGCGTGCTCACGCATGTGCTCTGCTGAGCCGGCGTACGACCGACGATCAGGGACCTGCCGGCGCTCCGGGGCGCCCCGCTCCGACGCGCCGGCAGGTCCTTGATCGCGGAACCGTCCCCTCAGCGCGGCCGGTTGTTCCAGTTGTAGAACGTCGGGATGTTCTCGAAGTGGTTCCACGCGCAGACCGCGTCGGCGCCGTCACCACCCGACACCTCCGCCCGCAGCAGCCGCGCCGCCTCCGCCTCGTGGAGCAGAGCGGTAAGCCCCGCAGCGGCGTCCCGCACCCGGTCGGCGACCGCCTCCCGGTCGGTGTCACTGATGGTCTCGGGCATGCTCCAACACTCCCTCCAGTAGGCGGATCTTGCTGTTACGGCAGTGCTCGGTCTCCGTACCGTCGAAACGCCCCAGCTCGAAGTAACGGTTGGCGGCGTGCCCACCGCCGCAGAACCCGAAGTACGGGCAGGACGCCCGGCACGCCTCAACGCCGGCGAGGAACTCGCCCACCCACGGTGTACCGGCCGCGCCGGCGAGGATGTCCCCCAGCGGCGTGGTGAGCACGTTCCCGCTGGCGAAGTCGCCGTACCGGGGGTCGGTGAAGCCGGCCAGCTCCGGCGAGAGCACCACCACCGAACCGTCGTGCCCGACCGTCGGGATCGGGTCGAGGCTCCGGGGCAACAGGTCGTCGGCGGTGCCGGCCAGGACCGCGCCCGCGTACCGCAGCGACCACTCCACCTCACGCAGGTGGATCCGGGGATCCCGGCGCCAGGCCGCCACCAGCTCGGCCCAGAACCCGGTGACCGCGCCCTCGTCGCGCGCGTTCGTCCGGGTGTTGACGCCCTCGGTCTCCTCGATGTTGACGCCGAGCACGTCGCAGCCCAGGTCGAGGAAGTAGTCGTACAGCTCGGTCGCCAGGCCCGGCTCCGGCCGCGACACCACCGCGAGCGCCGAGAACGGCAGGCCGTGGCGGCGCAGCGCCGCCACACCCGCCACGATCCGGTCGTACGCGGGCCGCCCGCCCCGGGTGACCCGCTCGCCGTTGCGCGCCCGCGGCCCGTCCACGCTGACGCTGACCCGCACCCGGTGTTCGGCGAAGAACGCGCACCACGCGTCGTCGATCAGCGTGGCGTTCGTCTGCACGTGGTGCTCGACGTCCGGCCCGAACGGCGCCAGCAGCGCGGCCAGGTGCTCCCGGCCGGCCGCGAGCGGCTCGCCCCCGTGCCAGACCACGGAGAAGCGACCGCCCGCCGCCCACGGGTTCACCGACGCCGCCACCGCCTCGGCGACCGCCACCGGCATCCGCCTGTCGACCGCCCGGAAGGGCAGGTAGCAGTAGGCGCAGTCGAGGTTGCACAGCGTCGTCGGCTGCATCACCACGTACGACGGGACGGCGGCGATGCCCCGCATCCCTTCGGGTGTGCGCGCAGCCATCAGCACCTCCCCCGCCTGCCTGAAAACCGAACCTCCAGGCTAGGCCGCGGCGACCGCTCGGGTGAACCCCCGATAAAGTGCCCGGCCGATCGGCGCAGGGTGATCAGCCTCGGGTGTGCTGTCCGACCATCTGCACGTTGCCGGACCCCTCGATGATCTCGCCGGCCTGCCAGGCGTCCACGCCCCGGCCGGTCAGGGTGGCCAGCGCGCGGTCGGCGTCCTCGGCGGAGACGATCGCGAACATGCCGACGCCCATGTTGAACGTGGCCTCCATCTCCGGGTCCTCGATCCGGCCCTTGGACTGGATCAAGTCGAAGATCGGCTGCGGCTTCCAGGTGGAGCGGTTCACCACGGCGTCGACGTGCTCGGGCAGCACCCGGACCAGGTTGCCGGGGATGCCGCCGCCGGTGACGTGGGCCAGCGCCCGCACCTCGGCCTCGGCGATCAGCTTGAGGCAGTCCTGGGCGTAGATCTTGGTCGGGGTGAGCAGTTCCTCGCCCAGCGTCCGCTGACGGCCGAAGTCGTCGATCACCACGTCCAGCCGCATCCGGCCGGCGCCGAGCAGCACGTGCCGGACCAGGGAGTAGCCGTTGGAGTGCAGGCCGGACGAGCGCATGGCGATCACCACGTCGCCCACCTCGACCCGGTCCGGGCTGAGGATCTCGCTCTCCTCCACCACGCCGACGCCGGTGGCCGAGATGTCGTACTCGTCGGGGCGCAGCACGCCCGGGTGCTCGGCGGTCTCGCCACCAAGCAGCGCGCAGCCGGCGTACCGGCAGCCGTCCGCGATGCCGGCGCCGATCTCGGCGACCTTGTCCGGCACGACCTCACCGGTGGCGATGTAGTCGAGCAGGAACAGCGGCTCGGCGCCGCAGGCCACCAGGTCGTCGACGACCATCGCGACCAGGTCGATGCCGACCGTGTCGTGGATGTCGAGCTGCTGGGCGATCACCAGCTTGGTGCCCACGCCGTCGGTCGAGGACGCCAGGATCGGGTTCTTGTACTTCTTCGTGTCCAGCCGGAACAGGCCGGCGAAGCCGCCCAAGTCACCCATGACCTCGGGACGCCGGGTCTCCTTGACCTTGGACTTGAGCAGCTCGACAGCGCGGTCGCCCGCCTCGATCGACACCCCGGCGTCGGCGTACGAGACCGAGCGTTTGCGCTGCGTCCGGCTGGACCCCGCCGACCAGGGCTGGCGGTCGCCGCCGGCGCCCGTCGGGCTGGATCCTGCGCCGCTGCGCTCGGACACGTGCGTCACGGTTCTCCCCTTTGTGGTTCCCGCGAGCCCGGAGCGGCCGGACCCGCGTCGGTGGTGCTACGGGTGATGGGTCGGTGTGGCGACGAGCGGACCGGTCGGCCCGGCCGCCTCGGCGGCGACCCGGCGTCCCACTCCTTCGAGCACGTGCTTGCCGATCAGGTTCCCGGCCGGCAGTTCGATCGGGTACTCCCCATCGAAGCACGCCCGGCAGAGCCGGCTCTTCGGCTGCTCGGTCGCGGCGATGAGACCGGGCAGCGATACGTAACCGAGCGAGTCGGCGCCGATGGACCGCCGGATGCCGTCGTTGTCGAGCCCGTTCGCGAGCAGCTCGGCGCGGGTGGCGAAGTCGATGCCGTAGAAGCAGGGCCAGCTCACCGGCGGCGAGGAGATCCGGACGTGGACCTCCAGCGCGCCCGCCTCGCGCAGCAGCCGGACGATCGCCCGCTGGGTGGTGCCCCGCACGATCGAGTCGTCCACCACGACCAGGCGCTTGCCGCGGACGTTCTGCCGCAGCGGGTTCAGCTTCAGCCGGACTCCGAGCGCGCGCAGCGTCTGCGAGGGCTGGATGAACGTGCGCCCGACGTACGGGTTCTTCATCAGGCCCTGGCCGTAGGTGATGCCGGATTCCTCGGCGTAGCCGATCGCGGCCGGCGTGCCGGACTCCGGCACCGGGATCACCAGGTCGGCCTCGACCGGGTGCTCCTTGGCGAGCTGGCGGCCGATCTGCACCCGCGCGGCGTGCACGTTGCGGCCGGCGATGGTGGCGTCCGGCCGGGCGATGTACACGTACTCGAAGAGGCAGCCCTTGGGCTCGGGCGAGGCGAACCGGCTGGACCGCAGCCCGTTCTCGTCGATGGCGATCAGCTCGCCCGGCTCGACCTCGCGGACCACGCTCGCGCCGACGATGTCCAGCGCGGCGGTCTCGCTCGCCACCACCCAGCCGCGTTCGAGCCGGCCGAGCACCAGCGGGCGTACGCCGTGCGCGTCACGCGCCGCGTAGAGCGTCGACTCGTCCATGAAGACGAAGCTGAACGCGCCGCGCAGCTGCGGCAGCACCTCCAGCGCGGCCGCCTCGACCGACAGGTCGGGCCGGCTCGCCAGCAGCATGGTGACCAGCGAGGTGTCGTTCGTCGAGCCGTCCGAGTCGAGCCCCCGCACGGCGGCCTCGCGCTGCAACTCGGCGGTGTTGACCAGGTTGCCGTTGTGCGCCAGCGCGATGGTGGTGCCGGCGGTCGTGGCGCGGATGGTCGGCTGGGCGTTCTCCCAGGTCGAGCCGCCGGTGGTGGAGTAGCGCGCGTGCCCGATCGCGACGTGCCCGCGCAGGCTCGCCAGCGTCGGCTCGTCGAACACCTGGGCGACCAGGCCGAGGTCCTTGTAGACCACGACGCCGGAGCCGTCACTCACCGCGATGCCCGCGGCCTCCTGACCGCGGTGCTGGAGGGCGTAGAGCCCGAAGTAGGTGAGGTTGGCGACCTCTTCACCCGGCGCCCAGACGCCGAAGACGCCACACGCGTCCTGTGGGCCGGGTCGCTGGGGGTCAAGGTCGTGGCTCAGCCGGCCATCGCCTCGGGGCACCTGCCGCTCCCTCGCAGTGGGGTCTGGACTGGCCTGGCGGAGTCAGGGGGCAGCTCCGCACGCATGGGCCGGGACCGTCGTCGGATCTCAGTGTACGCGACCAGCAGTCGACACCGACAGTCACGGAGTCTACGCTCAGCGTGAGCAGGGTTTCCGCTGGCCGGCGTTCAAATCGGGAGGTACGGGGAGAGGTCAGCCCGGTTTCCGGAAACCCGGATGCGACCCTCAGTGACCGTTTCCGCCCACCCCCGGCGTCCGGTGGCGACTGCCAGCCAGGTCGCCGGATCCATCTCCACCACGTTCGGCGGCGTACCGCGGGTGTGTCGTGGACCACTCACGCACTGCACCGCACCGTAGGGTGGGACGCGCACCTCCACCGATCGGCCGGGGGCGCGATCCGCGAGGGCAGCCAAGAGGGTCCGGACCGCCTCCCGGAGTACCGGCCGTTCGGGCGTACGCCCCTCGTCCAGCGCCGCCAGGGCGGCGAGTACCGCTTCGGAATAAGCGTGCGGAGAGGACACGACGGGACGATACGACCCGGCAGAAGGCCGCCCGACGGCGGCCCTGGGTAGAGATGATCCGGTCAGACAAGGCATAGTTGCCGACGGCGTTATTCGTACCGTGAGTGATCAACCTCGGCCGAACGGCCGGCGGGGCGATCAGACCCGGAAGGCGGTGGACGTGTCAACACACCGACGTGCCTGGAAGCAGCGGGCCGGTGTGGTCGTAGCGCTGGTCTTCGGCGCCCTGCTCACCGTCCCCGCAACCCCCGCCCTCGCAGCCAACATCATCACGGCGGACAACTCGGTCACCATCGACGCTGGTCGGAGTAGCAGTGTCAACGTGCTCGTCCGCCTCGGCGCGGACGAGACGTCTGCCGACATCGACGTGACCGGTCTGCCAGACGGGGTCACCTGCGGAAATTGCGGCCCTATCGACTTCGGCGGCCAGCAGACGAAGGCAGTGAGCCTCAGCCTGTCGGCAGCCCCCAACGCGCCGGCCGCGAACGGTTCGCAGGCGAGAATCACGGTAACTGGTGACGGCGGTCGTCAACTGCGCGTCACCGTCCGGGCTGCCGCCCCGCCCACGCCCAACCAGCCGCAGACCGTCAAGACGGTGTCCGGCAAGGTGGTCAACGCCGACGGCGATCCGATCGAGGGCGCCCTCGTCATGCTCCGCGACAGCGCGGGCAAGGAACGCCGCACCAACACCAGCGGCAACGGCAACTTCAGCTTCAGCGGCTCCGAGTCCAACCCGATCGCACCCGGCCGGATCGACCTCGGCGCCTCCACCGACGGCGCCTCGCCGGTCGCCCGGTCGATAAACGCGAACGCCGGCCAGTCGGTGACCGGCGTCCGGCTCAGCATCCAGCTGAAGGCGTCGGCGAGCCCGAGCGCCACCCCGTCGGCGAGTGAGTCCGCCCCGCCGTCCGAGGAGCCGCTCGACGAGGAGGCCACCGACACCCCGTCGGCCGAGGCGCCCGCCGCGCAGCAGCCGGCCGCGAACGAGGACTCCGGCGGCTTCGGCTCCTGGCTGCTCATCCTGCTCGGCGGCCTGTTCGTCGCCGTCGGCGTGGGCACCATCGTGCTGCTCTACATGCGTCGCAAGAACGAGGGCGACGACGGTGACGGCGACGGTCCTGGTGGGCCGGCCGGTCCGGGTGGACCCGGCGGGGCCGGTGCGATCCCGGCAGCCCGGGGCGCCTACCACGGCACCGACGACCAGACCCGGGTGGTGAACGGGATGGGCGCCGGGCCGGCCGCGACGATGGTCGGCGGCCCCTCGATCAGCGACGCCCCCACCATGCTCCAGCGGCCGGTCGTGGACGACGTCCCGCCGGACCCGTACGGCGCGCCGCCCGGCCCGGCGTACGGCGCAGGCGGCGGCCAGGGTGGCTACGGCTACGGCGACGACGCAGCGGGCCAGGCCGGTTACGGCGGCGCGGGCGGCTACGGCAACGCGCCCTCCTCGGGCGGCGGCTACGGTAACGGCCCGTCCTCCGGTGCCGGCTACGGCAGCCCGGACTACGCGGCAGGTGCGGCGGCGGGCGCGGCCGGATACGCGGCCCAGGGCGGCGGCTACGGCAACGAGCGCTTCGACGAGCCCACCGGCCGCTACACCGGTGACAGCACGCAGTACGCGCCGGCGGCCGACCCGTACCCGACCAGCACCTACCAGCCGGAGCAGGACCGCGGCTACGACCAGGCCGGCACGGCCCCGTACGGCCGTGGCCCGGAGCAGGGCGACGGTTACGGCGCGGCCGGTGGCTACGGCGGCGCGTCGGGCGGCGGCTACGACAACGGCGCGACCGGCGGTTACGACAGCACCCGCCCGCAGGGCGGATACGGCGAGCCGACCGGCGCCTACGGCAACGCCGCGGGCGGTGGCTACGGCGACAACCCGGCCGGCGGGTACGGCGACGCCCCGGCCTACGGCGGCGGTCGCCCGGCCGGCGGCGGCTACGGCGACGCGCCGACCGGCGGCTACGACAACGCCCCCGCCGGTGGCTACGGCGACGCCCCGGCCGGCGGCTACGACAGCACCCGCCAGCAGGGCGGATACGGCGACGCGCCCGCAGGCGGATACGACAACCCCGCCGGTGGCTACGACAGCCGGTCGCAGGGCGGCTACGACAAGGGCGCCGGGGGTTACGACAGCGGCGCGACAGGTGGCTACGACAGCACCCGTCAGCAGGGCGGATACGGCGACACGCCGGCCGGCGGCTACGGCAACACCGGTGGCGGTTACGACGGCGGTCACCAGCCCGGCGGCTACGGCCAGCAGGCCGGCGGGTACGGCGACGGCTACGGTCAGGCCCCGCAGGGTGGCTACGGCCAGCAGGGCGGTTACGGCCAGGAGCCGCCGCAGCAGCGCGGGGGCGGCTACGACAACGGCTACCCCAACGACCCGGCGCAGGCAGGTCGCGCCCGCCCGGACGGTCAGGCGGACCGGAGCGGACGACGCCTCGACTGGCTGGACGACTGACAGACAGCAGATGTGAGAACTGTGGCCGCCCGCGAACAGCGGGCGGCCACAGTCGTCAGCGGGCCCCGCAGGACGGGAGCGGAAGCGGTGCTCAGGCGGGGGCGAAGTAGCCCTGGCGGAGCACCGGCACCACGTCGGAGACGCCCACCTCGGTCGCGACCGTGACGTCCTCGGCGAAGCCGCCCTCGGCGAGTTCCCGCCCGGAGACGCAGCCCCGGACCGCCGCCGGCACGTCCGGCGTGCTCGCCAGCGCGGCGAGCGCCATCGCGGCCTCCACCGAGAGCCCGCCGGGCACCCCGGCGAGCGCGTCGAGCACGCAGGCCGCACCGAGCTGGTCCTCCACGCACGGCCGGAGCGACCCGTCGGGCCAGCGCTCCCCGGCCGCCACCACGCCCACGGGTGCGTCCTTCGAGCCGTACCCCTCGGCCAGGAGCCAGCGCCCGACGGCGGGTGCGTTACGCAGGCACGCCGCGACCACCGGCACTCCGGTGGCGCTGGCGGCGGCGCTGATCGCCGAGCCGTTCGGTGACGGCAGCACCAGGTCGGCGACGACCGGCGCGGCCCGCAGCGCCGCCGGGGACAGCGACCACTGGTGCTCCGCAGTCGTCTTCCGGCGGCCCACGGCGGCCACGGCCCCCACCCGGCGCGCGTAGTCGGCGGCCTGCTCACCCCACGGGAACGGGTGCACCCGCATGCCGCGGCTCACCGCCACCTCCACGGCGGTGGTGAACGACAACACATCCACCACCACCAGGGCGGCACAGACCCGGCCGAGTTCCGCCGCCCCGGTCAGTCCCCAGTCGAACCGGGCACCGGAGCCGGGTTGGGCGAAGACGGCCAAGGCCAGCGCCTCAGCGCTGACCCGGCGCCGGCTCACCGGGAGCCGGACCGTCGGACCCGTCGGCGGGCGCCGACTCGTCCCGGTCCGGGGTTCCGTCGACTGCCGGCGTCGCCGTACCGTCGGCCGGCTCGGCCTCGTCGGACGCCGCAACGGGCGCCTCGGGCTCCGTCGCGGCGGCGGGTGCGGACGCCGCGGCGTCGGCCGCCGGGATGTCCCGGCCGGCCTCGGCGATCGGCTCGGCGTCGACAGCGGCCGGGTCCACGCCGACCGGCTGCTCGGCGGTGGCCGGAAGCACAGTGGTGGTCCCGGTACGGGTCGCCTCCACCTCCACCCGGGCCGCCTCGGCGGCGCCGAACAGGCGCGGGAGCGTACCGGTGTGCGCCTCGCGCAGCTCGTCCAGGCCGATCCGGAACTGGCCGTGCACCTCCAGCGCGCCGGAGGCCGGGTCGGTGACGCCGATGAACTCCCACGGCACGCCGCGCTCGGCGCACAGGGCGGTGAACGCCTTCTCGTGGCCGCGCGGCACCGACACCAGCACGCGGCCGGCGGACTCGCTGAACAGGAACACGAACGGCATCGAGCCACCGGCGAAGTGCTCCGGCACCACGACCCGGGCGCCCACGCCACGGCGCAGGGCCGACTCGACGAGGCTCTGCGCCAGACCGCCGTCGGACAGGTCGTGCGCGGAGCTGAGGTGCCCGACCCGGGCCGCCTCGGCCATCAGCTCGGCGAGCTGCCGCTCACGGGCCAGGTCGACCTGCGGCGGGATGCCGCCCAGGTGCTCGTGCGTCACCCAGGCCCACTCCGAGCCGGACAGCTCGACGTGCGTCTCGCCCAGCAGGAACAGCTGGTCGTGGTCGCCGGCCGGGCGCGGCACGAAACCCATCGGCACCCGGTCGGCGACGTCGTCGAGCACGCCCAGCACACCGACCACAGGGGTCGGGTGGATGGCGGCGGCGCCGGTCTGGTTGTAGAAGCTGACGTTGCCGCCGGTCACCGGGATGCCCAGCTCCAGGCAGCCGTCCGCCAGGCCGCGCACGGCCTCGGCGAACTGCCACATCACGCCCGGGTCCTCCGGCGAGCCGAAGTTCAGGCAGTTGGTCACCGCGATCGGCTTCGCGCCGGTCACCGCCACGTTCCGGTACGCCTCGGCCAGCGCCAGCTTCGTCCCGTGGTACGGGTCGAGGCGGGCGTACCGGCCGTTGCCGTCGACGGAGAGCGCGACACCGAGGCCGCTGCGCTCGTCGATCCGGATCACGCCGGAGTCCTCCGGCTGGGCGAGCACGGTGTTGCCGAGCACGTACCTGTCGTACTGCTCGGTCACCCAGGTCTTGTCGGCCAGGTTCGGCGACGCGATCATGCGCAGCACGGTCTCCCGGAGCGCCTCCGGGGTGCTCGGCCGGGGCAGCGTCTCGGCGCGGTCGGCCTGGAGCAGGATCAGGTCGGCCGGCTCGCGCATCGGCCGGGCGTACACCGGACCGTCGTCGACGAGCGAGCCCGGCGGCACGTCCACCACGAGCTGGTCGCGCCAGGTGATGACCAGGCGGCCCGGCTGGCCGTCCGCGGACGGCGCGGTGACCTCGCCGATGGCGGTGGCCCAGACGCCCCACTTCTCGGCGGTCTTCAGCACGGCGTCGAGCTTGTCCGGCGAGACGACGAGCAGCATCCGCTCCTGGGACTCGCTGGCCAGGATCTCGTGCGGCTCCATCGACGGCTCGCGCAGCGGCACGCGCTCCAGCCAGACCCGCATGCCGGTGCCGGCGGAGGCGGCGGTCTCGGTGAGGGCGCAGGTCAGGCCGGCGCCGCCGAGGTCCTGGATGCCGACGACCAGTTCGGCGTCGTACAGCTCCAGGCACGCCTCGATGAGCAGCTTCTCCATGAAGGGGTCGCCCACCTGCACGGACGGGCGGCGCTGCTCGCTGCCCTCGTCGAAGGTGGCGCTGGCGAGCACCGACACGCCGCCGATGCCGTCGCGGCCGGTCTTGGCGCCCATCAGCACCACGATGTTGCCGGGGCCGGTGGCGTCCTTCTTCTGCAGCCGGTCGACCGGCAGCACGCCCAGGCAGAGCGCGTTTACGAGCGGGTTGCCCTGGTAGCAGGGGTCGAAGACGACCTCGCCGCCGATGTTGGGCAGGCCCAGGCAGTTGCCGTAGCCGCCGACGCCGGCGACCACGCCGGGCAGCACCCGGGCGGTGTCCGGGTGGTCGGCCGCGCCGAAGCGCAGCGGGTCCATCACGGCCACCGGGCGGGCGCCCATGGCGAGGATGTCGCGGACGATGCCGCCGACGCCGGTCGCCGCGCCCTGGTACGGCTCGACGAAGCTCGGGTGGTTGTGCGACTCGACCTTGAAGGTCACCGCCAGCTCGTCGGAGACCCGGACCACGCCGGCGTTCTCGCCGATGCCGGCGAGCAGCCGGTCACTCGGCGGCGCCTTCTCGCCGAACTGGCGCAGGTGCACCTTGCTCGACTTGTAGGAGCAGTGCTCGCTCCACATGATCGAGTACATGGCCAGCTCGGCCTGGGTCGGACGGCGGCCGAGGATGTGCCGGATCCGGTCGTACTCGTCGTCGCGGAGGCCCAGCTCGGCGTACGGCTGAAGCTCCTCCGGCGAGTCGGCGGCCCGGGGAACGGTGTCCACGCCCAGCGCCCAGTCGTCGTTCGGGCCGGCCTGCGGCACCACGCCCTGCGCCTCGCGCAGGGCCGGGTCCGGATGGGTGGTCATGACGTCTCCTTGCTGCGCTCGCCGCCGGTGCGGCGGGTGAGCCGCCCGATGTTCCCGGCCACCATCACGCCGGCGCTCCCACCAGATGCTTGAGCACCGAGGTGAAGAAGCCGAGGCCGTCCAGGGAGGGGCCGGTGAGCGCCTCCACCGCGTGCTCGGGGTGCGGCATGATGCCGACGACGTTGCCGGCCTCGTTGGTGATCGCCGCGATGTCGCGCTGCGATCCGTTGGGGTTGCCGCCGACGTAGCGGGCGACGACGCGGCCCTCGCCCTCCAGCCGGTCGAGCGTCGCGGGGTCGGCGACGTAGCAGCCCTCGCCGTTCTTGACCGGGATGAGCACCTCCTGGCCCGGCTGGAACGCGTTCGTCCAGGCGGTGCCGGTGCTCTCGATCCGCAGGACCTGGTCCCGGTTGCGGAAGTGCAGGTGCTGGTTGCGGGTGAGCGCACCGGGCAACAGATGGGCCTCGCAGAGGATCTGGAAGCCGTTGCAGATGCCGAGCACCGGCAGGCCACCGCGCGCGGCCTGGACGATCGTCTCCATCACCGGGGCGAACCGGGCGATGGCGCCGCAGCGCAGGTAGTCGCCGTAGGAGAAGCCGCCGGGCAGGACGACAGCGTCCACCCCGTGCAGGTCCGGGTCGCCGTGCCAGAGCCGGACCGCCTCGGCGCCGGCGATCCGTACGGCCCGGGCCGCGTCCCCGTCGTCGAGCGAGCCGGGGAAGGTGACCACACCGACCCGGGCGGTCACGACTGCGCGCCCGCGGTCTCGTCGGCGGTGACCACGCGGACGGTGAAGTCCTCGATGACCGGGTTGGCCAGCAGCTTGTCGGCGATCTCCCGGGCCCGGTCCAGGTCCGGTTCGCCGGTGAACTCGATCTCGATCCGCCTGCCGATCCGAACCGAGGCGACGTCACTGACGCCGAGGCGGGGCAGCGCGTTTGCGACGGCCTGGCCCTGCGGATCGAGGATCTCGGGCTTGAGCATGACGTCGACTACGACGCGAGGCACTGGGCACTCCTGACTGTGTACGCAGTTGGGTGCCGGCCCAACAATCGGGCGAGCGCAGCCAGCCTACCTGGCAGATACCGCCCGGCCCGCACCGGCCGGGGGCAGTTCCGGCACTGATCGGCCCCGCCGGCGGCACCGGACGGGCACCGTTGCCCGTTCGTTGCGGCGTCGATGCGAATTCGTTGCGCTGCGTGCTCGCCGGCGCCCTTCGACAACGCCTCCCAGCAGGCATTCTGCCGCGAAACACCCCACCTTGGACCGGTATCCGACAGCACCCCCGCACGGCACGCGGCGCGCGTCACGCCATCGGTGTGATTCGATCCGCACCTTGTGACAGAGGGTGTCGCGGCCGTAGCATGCATCGTCAGATGTCGATGAGTGAGATCGATGTCCCTCGCCGGCCCACCCCACCCGGCGGGTGTCACCCCCTGCCCGGCAACCCCGGGCGTCCGCGCAGAAGGAGCCCCGACATGCGCCTCCGTCCCCTGCTCGCCGTGCTGACCACCGCGCTGGCCGGCGTCCTGGCCACCGCCTCCGGCGCCACCGCCGCGCCGGCCGGCCCCCAGCCGATCATCGGCGGCGGCACCGTCTCGTCCGCGCCGTGGGCCGCCGCCGTCTTCAGCAACGGCTCGTTCACCTGCTCCGGCAGCGTGATCGCGCCCCAGTGGGTGCTCACCGCCCGGCACTGCGTCAGCGGCACCATGTCCGTCCGGGTCGGCAGCGTCTACTACGCCTCGGGCGGCGTGACCCGCACCGTGAGCGCCTCCTACACCCGCTACGACCTGGCCCTGCTGCGCCTGTCCAGCACGGTCAGCACCTCCGCCGTCTCGCTCGCCAGCAGCAACCCGCCGGTCGGCTCGACGAACACGATCTACGGCTGGGGCATGACCTGCTACAGCGGCTGCGGCGCGTCGCCCCAGCTCAAGACCGCGAGCGTACGGGTGACCAGCACCAGCGTCACCGACGCGTACGGCGGCCAGGCGATCCGGAGCACCCGGGTCAACGGCAACGCGTGGCGGGGCGACTCGGGCGGCCCGCAGTTCTACAACGGCCGGCAGGTCGGCGTCGCCTCCACCGCCGACGGCCAGAGCATCCAGAACTACGGCAGTGTTGCGTACAACCGGGCCTGGATCACCTCGACGGCCGGTGTCTGACGGTTGATGCCGATGCGGCGCGGATCGGTCGGGTGCGGCCCGACCGTCCGCGCCGCGCCGTTTTTCAGCATCCGATCAGCTGAACACGGCTCGCGAACCACCCGGCCGAGGACTGACAGCATCGGAAGTGTGCTGGTCGTGACGACGGATCAACTGCCCGGCTACGAGATCCGCCAGATCCTCGGCGAAGTGGTCTCCTCGATGGCGAGGACCCGCAACCCGTACCGCGAGGGGGTCAAGAACCTGCGCGGTGGCGCCTACGACCCGATGGCGCCGGACAACCTGACCCGGTGGCGTACCGACTCGGTGGCCCGCCTCGGCGAGGAGGCGCGCCGCCTGGGCGCGAACGCGGTGATCGGCATGCGCTTCGACAGCCGGGACTGCGGCGAGATGTGGATGGAGATCTGTGCGTATGGCACGGCGGTGATCGTCGCGCCGAAGATGCCGGACGTCATGCCGCCGGACCAGCCGGCGATCGCGGCCGAGACCGCCCACGACCCGGAGATCGCCTCCGCCCCAGGCGGTATCGCCGAACCGGCGTCCGCCCCCAACCTGAGCTCCGCCGCCGAAACCCCCACCGGCCCCTGACCCCCGCTGCCCGCCCTCTCTGCCCGCCCCCTCTGCCTGCCGCCTCTGCCCGCCCTCTCTGCCGCGTCGATCATGAAGTTGACGGCAGGAATGATCTCCTTGAGTGCCGCCAACTTCATGATCGACCGGAAGAAGGGGATGCTCCTATAGAAGTCAAGGGGTGTTGAGGGTGGTGAAGTCAGCGAGGAGGGCGGTGTGGACCTCGCGGACGATGTAGCGCTTGAGGC
>NZ_JBXUOV010000029.1:0-45331 GCF_057196585.1 Micromonospora sp. ATLC20 | reverse complement strand
GGCCACCGACAGCGTCCCGGCCGTGGCCAGCCGGTCCGCCAGCGCCGTCGAGCGCCCGGCCCGCGCGGCGCTCACCGCCTCGCGCACCAGTGCGACATCCCCGCAGTACGCCTCGACGCACCCGTTGTTGCCGCAGCCGCAGAGCGGCCCGTCCTCGGTGAGCTGGAAGTGGCCGATGTCGCCGGCCCCGCTGGCCGCGCCCCGGTAGAGCGATCCGGCGAGCACCAGCCCGCAGCCGATCGCCTCACCCAGCTTGACGTAGAGGAAGTCGTCGAACGGCCGGCCGGTGCCGGCGTGCCGCTCGCCGAGGGCCATCGCGTTGGCGTCGTTGTCCACCTGTACCGGGCAGCCCAGTTCGGCGGCGAGCGTGTCGCGTACCGGGAAGCGGTGCCAGCCGGGCAGGGCCGGCGCGGACACCGGCGTGCCGTCGCGGACCTCGACCGGCGCGGGCAGCGCCACGCCGACGCCGGTGAGCGACGTCAGTCCCGCCTCGACGCGCAGCTTGCCGAGCAGCTCGACGATGCGCCCGACCACCACGTCCGGGCCGAGCCGGACGTCCACCGGCTCGTCGTGCCGGGCGAGCGGGTTCAGTTCGCCGTCGGTGAGCGCGACCCGCAGGATGCCGTCGCCGACGAGCACCGCGCCGAACCGGACCTGCGCGCCGACGCGCAGCAGCGACGAGCGGCGTCCGCCCCGGGACGCGGCCGGCCCGGCGGTCTCCACCAGGCCGAGCGTGGTCAGCCGGTCCACCTCGGCGGCGAACCGGGCCCGGGGCAGGCCGAGGAGGTCGGCCAGTTCGACCCGGGAGCGTGGGCCGTCGTCGCGCAGCAGGCGCAGCAGTCGCGCCTGATCCGCCGTCTCCGGTCCGACCATCGGCATGTGGTCACCTCCCCACGGAGAATGTGCCACACCGCCGCCCGCGCACACGGGAGCGGGCCGGTCACCCGGAGGTGACCGGCCCGCTGTCCGCTTGCGTCAGAGCGTGTTGCCGGTGCTGGACGGCTTGGTGCTCGTGCCGGTGGTGGTCGAGCCGGACGCGCTGGTCGAGCCCGTCCCGTTGGCGCTGCGGCTGCCGACCGCGGCCGGCGTGCCGGCGAACGGCTTGTCGGCGTCGGTCATGCCCGGCTTGCCGCCGTTGGTGGCGAGCTTCTCACCGAGCTTGGTCTGCCCCAGCTTGTCCTTGCCCTCCGAGTAGAGCCGGTTCGCCTGGGCCTGCGCGACCCCGGCCGCCTCCTGGACGGTCGGGTGGTCGAGCACCTTGCGCCCGCGGACCACCAGCTCCTCGTACTTCTCCCGGCCGGCACGGGCGCCCAGGACGAATCCCGCAGCCAGCCCGCCAAGAAACATGATCTTTCCGCGCATGGCGGCTCCTTCCGTACCTGACGCTCTCGCCGGTTTCCCGCCAGCTCGGCGGAACGACCGTCTCGCGCCTGCGTTCTCTGTCGACGGCTAACTACCCATCCTGCTCTCCGCTCATGCCTCCCTGTGCCGAGATGACGATTTGTCCGGAATCCTGGCGCGTCAGCCGGTGCGGTCCTCCTCCGGTAACCCCCTGGCGCACCACCCCCCGATGTCCTGTACTCTTGTCCCCGTCGCACGGAGCGGAGAGATCCGAACCGAGCGGTGCACGGTCCCCTGTAGCTCAATTGGCAGAGCAGCCGGCTGTTAACCGGCAGGTTATTGGTTCGAGTCCAATCGGGGGAGCTTCGCTCCACGTCACGCCCGTCGGCATCGCCGGCGGGCGTTCGTCGTTCCGACGGCCTCCCTGCGGTGCCCGGCTGCCCGGTTTCCGCCCCCGAGGCCTCGTTCGCCCGGCAGGATGGTCGGCGTCGACTTAGACTCCCGCTGCGTCGATTGATGCGTCGATTCGAGGACGGTGGAGATGGCCGCAGGACGCAGCCGCTGGACCGCGACGCTGATCGCGGTGGCGGTGGTGCTGGGCTGGCTGATCGTAGGCGGCATCGCCGGCCCGTACTCCGGCAAGCTCGGCGAGGTCTCCACAAACGACAACGCCTCCTTCCTGCCGGCCGACGCCGAGGCCACCCGGGCGCAGGACCTGGCCGGCGGATTCGTCGACCGGGAGACCACCCCGGCACTCGTGGTCTACGAACGACCCGGCGGCCTCACCCCCGCCGACCAGCAGCGCATCCAGGCCGACGCGGCCCGCTTCGCCGAGGTACCGGGCGTGGTCGGCCCGCTGCCGCCACCTGTCGTCAGCCAGGACGAGCAGGCCGCCCAGGTGATCGTGCCGAT
Source organism: Micromonospora sp. ATLC20 (assembly GCF_057196585.1). Taxonomy (NCBI): domain Bacteria; kingdom Bacillati; phylum Actinomycetota; class Actinomycetes; order Micromonosporales; family Micromonosporaceae; genus Micromonospora; species Micromonospora sp. ATLC20. The sequence goes on along the minus strand of NZ_JBXUOV010000029.1, from coordinate 43,078 downwards.
CGACAGCGCCGAGGGCGAACAGATCCGGTCCGTGGTGCAACGCCTGCGCGACATCGCCGGCCCGGACCGCGACGGGCTCACCGTCGACGTGGCCGGACCCGCCGGGCTGCTCGGCGACCTGATCGAGGTGTTCAGTGCGATCGACGGGCCGCTGCTGCTGGTCACGCTGACAGTGGTGCTGGTCATCCTGCTCGTCGTCTACCGCAGCCCGGTCCTCTGGATCTTCCCGCTGCTGGCCGCCGGGATGTCGTACTCGCTCGCCGCCGTCTTCGTCTACCTGCTCGCCGACCACGACATCGTCAAGCTCAACGGGCAGGCACAGGGCATCCTCACCGTGCTCGTCTTCGGTGCCGGCACCGACTACGCGCTGCTGCTCATCGCCCGCTACCGGGAGGAACTGCACCGGCACGAGCGCCCCTGGGACGCCATGCGGACCGCCTGGAAGGGCGCCGCCCCGGCCATCATCGCCTCCGGCGCCACAGTCATCGTCAGCCTGCTCTGCCTGCTGCTGTCCAGCCTCAACTCCAACCGCGCGCTCGGCCCGGTCAGCGCCGTCGGCATCGCCGCCACGCTGCTGGTCATGCTCACGTTCCTGCCCGCCCTGCTGGTCCTCGGCGGGCGCTGGGCGTTCTGGCCCCGGCGACCCCGGTACGACCAGGCCGACCCGCGCACCGAGCACGGCATCTGGGCGCGGATCGCCGGCTTCGTGGCGCGCCGCGCGCGTACCGTCTGGGTCGTCACCGCCGTGGTGCTCGCCGCCCTCGCGATCGGGGTGACCCAGCTCGGCGCCACCACGCTCGGCCAGTCCCAGCTGTTCACCCAGCGCACCGACTCGGTCGCCGGGCAGGAGGTCATCGACAGGCACTTCCCGGCCGGCACCGGCAGCCCCGCCACCGTCTTCACCACCCAGGCCACCGCCCGGCAGGTCGCCCAGGTGGCGCAGGGCGTACCGGGGGTCGCCTCGGTGCTGCCGCTCGGCGAGCGGGGCGAGAACGCGCCGCCCGATCCGGACGCGCCCCCCAAGGTGGTCGACGGGCGGGTGCAGCTCAACGTCACGCTCGCCGACCCGCCGGACAGCAACGGCGCCGAACGCACCATCCGCGACCTGCGCGAGGCGGTGCACCGGGTACCCGGTGCCGACGCCGTGGTCGGCGGCTTCACCGCGATCAACGTGGACACCGCCGACGCCTCGGTACGCGACCGCGACGTCATCATCCCAGTGGTGCTGCTGGTCATCGCGGTCATCCTGGCCCTGCTGCTGCGGGCCCTGGTCGCCCCGGTGCTGCTGATCGCCACAGTGGTGCTGTCGTTCCTGGCCACGCTGGGCCTGTGCGCGCTGCTGTTCCGGTACGTCTTCGACTTCCCCGGCGTCGACCAGTCGTTCCCGCTGTTCGCGTTCGTGTTCCTGGTCGCGCTCGGCATCGACTACAACATCTTCCTGATGAGCCGGGTCCGGGAGGAGTCGGTGCGGCGCGGCACCCGCGCCGGAGTGCTCGCCGGGCTGGCCGTCACCGGCGGCGTCATCACCTCCGCCGGCATCGTGCTCGCCGCCACGTTCTCCGCGCTCGCCGTCCTGCCGCTCGTGGTGCTCGTCGAGCTGGGCGTGGCGGTCGCCGTCGGCGTACTGCTCGACACCATCGTGGTCCGCTCGCTGCTGGTGCCCGCGCTCGCGTACGACATCGGGCCGAAGGTCTGGTGGCCGGGCCGGTTGTCGCGGTCGCACCGCGAGGGCGACCGAGCCGGGGCGGGGGTGGACCGTGCCTGACACGGACGTGGTGGTCGTCGGCGGCGGCCTGGCCGGTCTCGCCGCCGCCCGGCGGCTGCACCGCGCCGGCGTGCCGTGGCGGCTGCTGGAGGCGGGCGACCGGCTCGGCGGGCGGGTCGCCACCGACCGGGTCGACGGGTTCCTGCTGGACCGGGGCTTCCAGGTGCTCAACGCCGCGTACCCGCGGCTCACCGGCCTGGTCGACGTCGGCACTCTGACGATGGGCTGGTTCACCTCCGGCGTGCTGGTACGCCGCGGCGACCGGCTGGAACGCCTGGTCAACCCGCTGCGCGAACCGACCGGCGCACCCGGCACGCTCACCGCCGGCATCGGATCACTGACCGACAGGTTGCGGTTCGCCGCGCTCGCCGCCGGCTACGCCACAGTGCCGGTCGGGCGGCTGCTCGGCACGCCCGAGACCAGCGCCGAGACGGCGCTGCGAAGGGCCGGGCTCTCCGACGCGATCATCGAGGAACTGCTCCGGCCGTTCCTGTCCGGCGTGCTGCTCGACCGCGAGCTGGCCACCTCCAGCCACGTGCTCGCGGTCATCATGCGCTCCTTCGCCCGGGGGAGGATCGGCCTGCCGGCGGACGGCATGGCGGCGCTGCCGAGGGCGCTCGCCGCGCCCCTGCCCGCCGAACTGATCGAGCTGAACACCCCGGTCACCCAGGTCGCGCCCGGCCGGGTCCGCACCCCGTCCGGCGAGATCACCTGCCGCGCCGTCGTGGTCGCTGTCGACCCGCCCGCGGCGGCCACGCTGCTGCCAGGGCTGCCGAGGGTACGCATGCACGCCTACACCACCTACTACCACCGCACCGACACGGCACCACTGGACGAGCCGATCCTGCTGCTCGACGGTGACCGGCGGGAACTGATCGCCAACACGGTGGTGGTGAGCCGGGCCGCGCCCACCTATGCCCCCGACGGCCAGCACCTGATCGCCACCTCGGTGGTCGGCCCGCAGGCCCCGCCCGAACCGGTGATCCGGCGCGAACTGGACCGCCTCTACGGCCGCTCCACCGCCGACTGGACCCACCTCACCACAGTCACCGTGCCGGACGCGCTCCCGGCCGCACCGCCACCGCAGGGCCGGCTGCGCAAGCCGGTGGCGCTCGGCGACGGCCTGTACGTGGCAGGCGACCACCGCGACAGCCCGTCCATCCAGGGCGCGCTCGCCAGCGGGTGGCGAGCGGTCGGCGCGGTCCTCGCGGAGTTGCGGCGCGGGTGAGCCGTCGACGGGTTGCGCGTTGTTATCCTCGCGTTGCCCATCGTGCTGTCGCGGCCGTGTTTCCGCCCGGTAGGTGGTGGTCCGCGCAGCGATCGGCGGGTTACGATCCGGCGCGGTCACGGGGCGGTAGCTCAGCCGGTTAGAGCAGGGGACTCATAATCCCTCGGTCGCGGGTTCGAACCCCGCCCGCCCCACCAGGTAGAACGCAGGTCATTCGATCTTTGCGTGGTGCTACTCGTGGTGCGAGCGAGCTACGTTCTGTCCCCATGGGGACAGCGAACGGGCGCGCGAAGCGCCAGCGGGGCGAGGTTGAAGAACTACCTAGCGGGTCGCTGAGGGTGAAGGTCTACGCGGGTATCGACCCCATCACCAAGAAGCGGCACTACCTGACCGAGACCATCCCAGCCGGCCCGGCCGCCCGGAAGAAAGCCGAGAAGGCGCGTACGCGGTTCCTCGCCCAGGTGGACGACCGGCGCAATCCGCGTACCCGGGCCACCGTCGACCAGCTGCTTGACCGGTGGCTCGAAGTCCTCGACGTGGAGGCGTCCACCCGGCAGGGGTACGTCAAGAAGCTCAACAAGCATGTGCGGCCGTTGCTCGGCAAGCTGCCGGTGGGCCGGGTGGACGCCGAGACGCTGGAGTCGTTCTACGCAGTGCTGCGGAAGTGCCGGGACCACTGTGGAGGCACTCGGAAGGCGATTGAGCACCGGAAGGCAGGGCCGCACGACTGCACCGACAAGTGTCGGCCGCATGAGTGCAAGCCGCTCGCCCCGGCCTCGATCCGGCAGATTCACTGGATCCTGTCCGGCGCGCTGAACCGCGCCGTCCGGTGGCGGTGGATCGCCGTCAACCCGGCAGATCAAGCGGAGAAGCCGGGGATGCCTCAGCCCAACCCGCACCCGCCAACGGCTCCCGAAGCGGCTCGTCTGGTCACCCAGGCGTGGAAGGACCCCGACTGGGGCGCGTTCGTGTGGGTGGCCATGACGACGGGGGCGCGGCGGAGTGAGCTGTGCGCCCTGCGGTGGTCCGCGATCGACCTGGACGCGGCCGTGCTGACCCTGCGGAGCGCCCTGTATGTAGACGACGCGGGGAAGCTGCGAGAGAAGGACACGAAGACGCATCAGCAGCGGCGCGTGGCGTTGGACGCGGAGACGGTAAAGGTGCTGCGCGACCAGCTGGCGCGCTGCGAGGAACGCGCCTCGGCCCTCGGGCTGTTGCTGGCCGCTGACGGCTACGTGTTCTCGCCGGACCCGGACGGTGGTACGCCGCTGGTACCGGACATGGCCACTCAGCGATTTAGCCGTATGGCCGCGCGCCTCGGCATCCCCACGAACCTGCACGCTCTGCGCCACTACTCAGCAACGGAGCTGATCGCGGCCGGTGTCGACGTTCGGACTGTTGCCGGCCGGCTAGGACACGGCGGGGGCGGTGCGACAACGTTGCGCGTGTACGCGGCTTGGTTGTCGGAGTCCGATCAAAGAGCTGCCGCTACCCTGGCGGCTCGTATGCCTGCACGGCCAGTGTCACCAGCTTCATGAGGTGACAGACGTCAGGGTGCCCCAGAAGAAAGAGGCGCTCGCCTGCCCGTCCAGGCGCTGCCCGATCCGCCGGGACTGACGGCTGCGTGCCACCATGTCTGCATGACCGCCAACAACACCCGTCGAGGTGGGCGCAGGTGGGGACGCTACTTGGCGGGTGTTGTAGGAGTGCTGGCCGTTGCTGGCCTCGGCGTGGCGACTAACATCGGTACCAATCTACCCTTACCCGACTGGGAGTGGTTGGACAAACCGGGCGTAGTATGGCCTATCGCGGGCATTTTGGTCATTGTAATCTCCATCGTGACGATCATCGATATGCGTTCCGGCGGCGACGAAGGCGATGGCAGTGGAGAGCAGGTTGGCGCGGGGCAAGTAGTTATCAACTCTCCTTCTGGTCCAGTCTTTACCGGGCCAGTGCAAGCGCAGTCGGCGCCACGCGAAGACCTGGCCCAAATCGACCTGCCGAGGCAGGGTGGCCGTGCTGAATCCTTCGCAGCCTCTGCGGTGGCTGGGACGCGCATCGGCTTGGTGGTGACTCGATTCATGAGTGACCCATCGGGCATTCAGTGGGAAGAGATATACAATCAAGTACGAATAGGTACAACGACTACGGAAATCACCGTCCAGGATGCGAGGAACGCGCCCGATGTTCGCGTCGACATTCTGGTAATCGTGCACGAGGCGCGGTTGGTGTTCATATCGCCGAGCCCTCTTCGAACCACTATCAGCCGCGCGCGTTCTGCGTTGCAGGAGCAGCCATCGCTGTCGATTGGACTATACCTAGTTGGGCCGGAATGTGAAGCGGCCAAGGACCATGTGAACCATTGGTTCGACTTGGATTCGCCCATGGCATCGATATATATCATCGGTGTTGAGTCCGCGGTCGGTCTCCGAGACGAGATGGCCCGCCTGCTGCAGGTAGTTATAGACCGTGACCCCCGACGCAGTCGTCCTTCCACTCTTGCGGACGATTTTGATGGCCCGGGAGAGTTGTACGATGCAAGATTGGGTGATTACTGATGAATCTGGCTTGGATTGCAGCAGTTCTTGAGCCGCTAGATATTGCCCTGGATCCACACTTTCCTGACGACGAGTACGACAGCACTGGACCGGCCCGACTGGCTGCCACCGTTCTTGGACGGCAATGGCGTCGCCAGTTGGAGTCTGAGGTGTCTTCGGCCGAACCGCACGACTTAGTGGATCTGGCTCAAGGATGCTTGAGGAATGACTTAATCGCCGAGTCCGTGCCGCAGCTCGCGGCTGCTCTCATTGAATCGCCCCCTAGTGACAGGGCCGAGTCGGCCGCCCTGGCTCTGATTGTTGCTAGTGCTTCTGGTGAGCTAGATGACTACAGCACTTGTCTCATGGTCCTTGATTCGCAATTGAGCAGGACCCAAAGAGAATCGACTGCCGATGACGCTCTTTTGACTGCGGTGCTGTTGCAGCAGAAGGCTCTCCGTATGCGTGATGCAGGCAAAGCCTATCTCGGGGTTTCGGCAGAGGCGGAAAGGGTTCTGTCGAGCTTGGTTGTCGAGCGCTGCAGCTCATTCCGAATGAGGTCTTCGGTCTCGCATTCACCCTACGTGACTCTTGCGCGAATGCGAGACGGCCTACTCTATGCTATTAGTAGCCTCGTTCCATTGGATGCGCCAGAGCGACAGAAAATCGCAGGACTGTCAGCGCGGCAAACGCGAACATTGGGTCAAGAAGTTAGCGTTACTGCGCGAACGGCGAGAGGTCGCGCCAATGGCTATGCGGAATATGTTCGAAATTCCTTCACTCGGGAATTTGATACTCGATCAAGCGTCGTCATAGGCGGCACGGGGTACGTCGATCTTTTCCCGCATCTTCTGTCGTTTGAACTTATTGGTGATAGTGCTGTCTATCCTGCGCGTCGCGAGCTCGCCCTTTTGCGGCTACTGCAATCGGAGGGCAGCGAAGTTGACTTGGCCGACGCCCTACGCCTGCTGCGACAAGCCGCAGCGAAGAAGGACCTTGGCCTAGTACTGCGGCGGCTGCGTGATGCGGGTCCGCTCTCCGCAATAAGTCGTGATGGCCGTCAGATTTTGCAGAGACGGACGTCGCCGGAGTTGCTGCGGACAGTCGAGTTGCAGGTTCTGGAAGCAGCCGCAGACCTGCTCACTCCGACTGAGGCTCGCCTCGGTCTTGAAGCTATTAAGGCAAGTCTGGCTGCAGGTGGCCCGCCGGACTTGCCGGGCATGTGGCAACTGGCCGTACTGCGCCGCGAGGCAGCTTGGCGGGCAGCTGCCGCATTGGCGAACATGTGCAGTGCGGGGGCTGAAGTATCCGACATGCTGCTGGCTGAAGTGAAGGCAGATAGCCAAGACCGACAACTGTTCGACACGGCAGTGCAGCGAGCCTTGTCAGTGCTTGATTGGGATTCCTTGCCGGATAAGGCCAAAGAGGCTTGGGCGACAATCATGTTGTCGCATCAGGATCGTCTACCTCGCGTGTCGAGTGTGATTGCGGACCGGCTGGGTCGGATTGAGCCGCCCCCTACCGGCGGTTCTTCGCTCGATATGTTGGTCTATCAACTTAATCTTGCGATCAAGGAGCAAGTGCACGACCGAACTCTTATTCAGGACGCTGAACAGCTAGTTCAGGGGATGATTGAGAATGTCCGCTCCGAGGCGGCGAGCGGAGTGCACTCGTTTGGTGGCATCAATCCGGGTGACGTTGCAGCCAGTCTAATTGTCGTCACGGGCAGCCGGAGTCTTTGGAGATATTTGGCAGGACTCTTGACGGATATGCGTGTGCCGCGTGATGCTCGAACGCCTGCCTTTGAGCGGCTTGCTCGCGCTAACGTGCTGATTCCGGAAAGGTTGGTTGAGTCGTTTCGTGCGCACGCTCAGAAGTTGCTGTACGGGAAGACGCCTGTGGACTTTGATTCCCCGCTTTGCCCGTACCCGGCTGCCTTGAGATTCCTTGGTGCGTTCGAAATTCTGCAAGATGCCGATGTGTATGACGCTATTGCAACCCTCGCCGGTGGCCGTACTGCTGCCAGTCGTCGTGAAGCAGCCGTGACGGCGGCGATCCTCGCACATAAAAGGCCGCTGCCCGCGCTTCTGGCGTTGGTTTTGCCACTGGTTGGTGATGAGAACCCGGAGGTCCGAGCCGCCGCGGGCCGTGCCCTAGTGCTCCTTCAGGATCCGAACGACCTTGGCGTTGTCGCGGGTCGCCGTATTGTAGATCTCCTCGCCGAAGACGGAATCTTGGTGCCCATGGTTGTGCTTCGGGAGTTGGGCGAAGTGTCAGGTTCACTGTCGCCGTCCATACGACGGCGAGTCGAGGAAGTTTCTGAAAGGCACAGTTCGCAGATTGTGCGTGCTCGTGCTAAGGAAGTTATCGAGCAATCCGGTCAAGGATAGATCCTGTGTTCAGGCTGCCCACGCAGAAGTCCGTTCGCGCGGGCTACTGACGTACCGGGCAGGCCGGACGCTGGCGCGGCGATCACGTCATCCGGGCCGGGAAGAACGACCGGGGCGACCGGTCGGTGTTCTGGGTTGAACGCCACGAGGGGTGAACCCGCTGAACCATCTCCGCATCTCCGCATCTCCGCAACCTGCTGCGGAGATCACACCCTCTTTGCGGAGATGGCCCTTCAGCAGCACTCCGCATCTCCGCAAGCATTTGCCCAGCTCGCAGCCGTGTTTGCGGAGATGCGGAGATGGTTCAGCCCTCCCGCGCAGCAACGCACCAACCACCCGCCGCCGGCCCGCGCAGGCCAGCCCGCCGAGAGCACTTGAGCCAACCCGTTGCCGTCTGCGGTCCGCTTCCGTTCGCAGGTGTGCAGGGCGGCACACTTCTTGGCCGTCCCGATGGTCTTGGCAGACGAGTCATGAAAGGGTGTCCCGATGAGCGTCACCTTAGCTGTGAGTCACCGGATCGGTATCCTGGGTGTCGGCTACGAGGGCCGCTCCATCGATGAGTTCGTGACCGGCCTCGCCGACATGGGCGTCACGCGCCTAGTCGATGTCCGGATGACGCCGATCTCCCGCAAGCGTGGATTCAGCAAGTCGGCCCTCAGCCAGGCACTCGCGGCGCAGGGCATCGTTTACGAGCATCGCCGGGAGCTTGGTAACCCGAAGGAGAACCGCCCCGGGTTCGGTGGCAACCCCGAAGAGTTGCGATCCGCGCGGGCGGTGTACGCCTCTCGGCTGCACCACGCTGAGTCGATGGCGGCGCTCAATGCGCTCGCCGAGACGGCGCAACGTGAGCTGGTAGCGCTGCTCTGTTTCGAGGCGGATGAGAGCCGTTGTCACCGCCAGGTCGTGATGCGCGCACTCGAAGACCGGATGCCTATCGTTTCGGCCAGTACACGCCCAGCACGCTGAAGACGTGCACGCGCTTGGCCTGGTTGCCGACGTAGAAGGCGACGTCGCGGTTCGGCGCGCACATCTCTCCCAGAAACTTGGCCTCCAGCGCTTCCCGTAGCGCAGCGTCCGAGTAGCCAGCGAGCCGGCGTTGTAGCGCTACCAACTCCCAGTCGATGACGTGCTGCTTGTGTCCTTTGCATCCGGGTTCGTGGCAGCGGTAGTGGTACGCCGCCTTGAAGCGGGGCGCCTGTAGCGGGGATCTGCTCCGGCCGCTGAAGAGGTCCGGCTGACTCGCGTAAGCCTCGATCTTGCGTTGCTCGTCATCGTCCCAGCCGGGGTGCGGCGTGACCTTGAGCGCGCGAACTTCCTTGGGGCGCACCAGGGCCAGCGATTGCGCGTCAGCGCGCTCCTGAGCGTCGCGATTGAGACGACACATCGAATCCTCGACGGCCGGGTCAAGCAACGGCTGCCGCGACCGCCAGCCATCGAGATGGCGTTCCTTCTGGATCCGCTCCATGATCGGCCTCCAGCTTTCGCGCCGCTGATCTTGCCGCGCCGGTTTCGCGTCAACGGAGATGATGTCGTACTTCTTGAACGCCTCGTCGCTGTCAAGATGCCGGAAGTTGATCGGGTAGAGGCGGACCCATGTCGGTCTCAACACGTCCGTCCGTAGCCCCGCTACACAGACGGTCTCTCCGTACTTCTCGGAAGGGTTCGGTGCAGCCTTCACAGTGATCAGGAGCTGTAGCCGAACGGTGCGGTCGTCGGCCGGCTTCGGGTCAGGCCCTGCTTCGCTTGAACCGAAGAGCGACATCTGCGCCATGCGCGCCTCCAGCGGGGATAGCCGTAGGTAGTCGTGTGATCACGCGAGGGATTCAGGTTCTCACGGGATCGACTGATCGGCATAGAGCGCGTGGTGCCGCTTGTGGTGCGAAGCGAGGACGGCTTAAGTGAGCTCTTTTCATCGTGATCAAGGGCGGCTGACCAGGTAGGCGGGGGCGGCGTGTCGATTGTCCGGATAGGACGAAGCTCCCGGTAGGACAGCAGTCGACCAAGACGCACTGCCCAGCACGGGAGCTTCGTTGCTGACCTATCCTGCCAGTATCCCGCTGTCCACGCGCAGCCTGACCCGCCTGACCGAGATGATCCGCGACCGCCGACGTGCGCTCGGCGGCCGCTGGCGGAGGCTGCCTGCGCAGCAGCAGGCGCTGATGGCCTTGGCCCATCTGCGCAACGGCGACACCCTCACCCGCCGCGCGGCCGGCTTCGAGGTGTCGGTGGCCACCGTGTGGCGGTACCTACGCGAGGCCGTCGACCTGCTCGCCGCCTGCGCCGACGACCTCACCGCCGCCATGCGTCGGGCTGCCCGGTTGGCGTACGCGATCCTCGACGGCACGCTGATTCCCATCGACCGGGTCGCTGACCAGCGGCCCTACTACTGCGGTAAGCACAAGCGCCACGGGGTGAACGTGCAGGTCCTGGCCGACCCGGCCGGGCGGTTGGTCTGGGCGTCGGCCGCGCTGCCCGGCGCGGTCCACGACCTCACCGCCGCCCGCACCCACGGACTGATCGACGCGCTGACCAGCGCAAACGTGCTGACCTTCGCAGACAAGGGCTATCAGGGAGCCGGCGGAAGCGTGCGCACGCCGTTCAAGCGCCACCGCTACCGACCGAAGCTGTCCCGCCGCCAGCGGGCCGTCAACCGTGGTCATGCCCGGCTCCGCGCCCGCGGCGAACGAGCCATCGCCACGCTGAAGACCTGGAAGATCCTGACCAAGCTGCGTTGCTGCCCCCGCCGCGCTACGGCGATCGTGCAGGCCATCCTCGTCCTGCACCGCGTCGAGACCAGCCGCTACTCAGGATGAAAACGGCTCAGTGGTTGTAGTGCTGCAGAGTCGCCTCGACTGTGGCTGTAGTTGCAGCTAGTGGGCGCAGTCTCCGTCACGAGGGCCACTCATAATTTCTCGGTCGCGGGTTCGGGCCCCGCCCGCCCCACCACGCGCAACGCCCTGCTCAGCCGAGCTACCAGTACCTGCCGCAGGTCGGCTCGAGCTTGTCGACCGCGCTCTCCAGGTCGCCCGTGTCGCTCGCCACCTTCACGATCGCTTCCGCATATTCGAGCTTGGGCTTGATCGAGCGGACCTCGACGTCCTTCCGGCCTGCGGCCATGGTGAGCACCTGGAACTTCTTCCGCAGCGTGCGGTCGGTCTGCTCGCCGCCCACCCTGTTCGCCACCGCCTCAAGGTTGACCAATCGGGTGGAGGCCTCCGCCCGGGCGTTGACGAGCTCGGCCTCCACTGTCGAACTGGCGGCGACCCCGACCAGGATGATCAGGCCGGCGATGGCCTTCTCCAACGGGCCCTTGACGGTGGTGCAGGCCGCCTTGTTGCTGGCGGTGGCCACTTGCGTGGCCTTCTTGGTCGTGGTCGGAGCTGCGGGGGCCGTCGAGGATCGCGGGGTGCCCGAGTACCGGGGGGTCGGCGAGGTTTCGGGTGCACGGGTCTGTGTGGCCGTCGGTGCCGTGGGCGTGGGGACGGGTGACTCCGTGGCGCTGGGTGACTCCGTGGAAGCGCCCGCCGCCACGGCCGTGGGCGTGCTCGGCATCTCGTCGGCGCGGCCACACGCCGAGGCGGTGAGCAGCATCGCAGCGACCGCTGCACAGAGCCCGAACCGTCGTACCGTCACGTCGTATCCCATCTCGCGATCTTGCGGGAGCGTGACGATACATGGCGGAGGCAGTGGCGGCCATCAACCGGCTGGACCGGCCGCCCAAGACAATCACCTGCCGGCGAACAGCCGGGGGAGCGCTACGAGGTGTCTCGCTGTACGGCTTCGCTGACGGGCCGTCGCCAGTCTTCCCGATCGCAACTCGCGTCGGCATGCTTGCCCGATGGAGAATCCGCACGCGTCGGTGCCGCTTGCCCTGCACCTGTATTGCAGGGTCGACGTCCTGGTGACCGACGCTGAGGCTCTTGCCGATCACGCAGTCGCCGAGCTGCGAGAGGCGAAGATCGACTGGTCTGCGGAAGACGACGACCTCGAATCGGCGGTGGGAGAGCTGCGCGGCAGCATCGCCGACTCGCTCGGGGCGGTAGCGGACATCAGCCGCCTGATCGAGGGCGTCCCGGGAGTCGAGTTCCGAGGCGGTTGGTGCCGGGCCGAGCCGGGGCCGCCTCGGGAGATCCCCGTTCCCGGAAGCCGGTAAGCGCCGGGGTCTGCCGGCGTGCGGTCCGCAGCCGGTCCGGCAAGAACCTGGCGGACGAGCGGTGGTAGCAGATGAGTGGTTCTCCGGGGATCAGGGCTTGGGCGCGACCTGGATGATGCTGCTACCACTGGTGGTCGTGTTGCCGTCGCCGACCACTGACGTGACCAGGTCGTAGAAGCCCGGCTCGGCGTCGGGACCGATCACGATCGTGCTGACGGGACGCTCGCCGGGAGTGCCCGCCGGCCGGACCGGTGTGGCCGTGAAGGTGACCAGTCCGGCCACCGCCGAAGCGGCCTTCAGGTCGTCCACCGTGCCGTACGGGCCCGTCAGGTGTGCGGTCAACTCGACCTGCGGCGAGGTGGAGCCGGGCTCGTCCGGGGACTCGACGGTCCACCGCACGGTCAGGGTCTGGCCCGCTTGGTACGGCCTGTCGACGTCCAGGTCCTCGCAGCAGGTGTACGCCGGGGGCGGCACCTCCGCCACCATCTCGGACGGTTCGGCGCCGCAGGCTGCCAGCAACGGCACGACGAGGCAGCTGAGGAGGCGCAGGCGCGGCGAGTTCATGCGCAGGATCGTAGGCAGGGTCCACCGCTGTCAGGGGGCGGCGGACAGATGTACCGCGGCCTATGGTTGCCGCGTGAACAGACGCCTGTGGGTGGTGTCGGCGCTGGCCGTGACCGCGCTGCTCGCCGTTCCGGTGACCGTTGTCGGCGTCCACGTGACCCACCCTCGGAACGAGGACGGCTACCTGGCGCACCTCAAGCAGTACGGCGACCGGCAGAACGACAGGCCGCTGGCGGTGTTGCCGCCGACCGCGGACCTGGTCGCCGAGGGCGACGCGGCGTGCGACTGGTTGCGCGAACAGCCGTACGCGCTGTGGCGGCACGATCCGGAGTACCGCGAGCTTGTCGTCTACGAGCGCTACGTCCGGCAGGTCGAGAACCGCCTACCGGCCTGGGGCGACGAGCTGCCCGACCGGCGATCGGTGACGGGAGCCGCGTGGACCCACCTCTGCCCGGCCGAGTGGGAACTACGCCAGCCCCGCCGTAACCCCTTCGCCCCCAAGCCGGACTGAACGCGCGGCCCGTCGTACCCGGTGCCCTCGCAACATCGATCTTGGAGTTGTGGCACCTCGCAAAAGCCGCGTGCGGGACATTCGAGGTGCCAAAACTCCAAGATCGACGAAGAATCCGCGCGCGGCGGGCGGTCAGCGCCCGCGGTTCGTGGCCATCCAGGCGGTGGCGAAGTCGACCAGGGTGCGCTGGCGCATCAGCCGGGCCGTGGCGCCGCCGACCCGGCTGATCGTCGCGCCGCCTGTCGCCTCGAAGTCGGTGCCCAGCCGGTCGAAGTCGTCCTCGTCCGTGACGACGTCTGTCCACGTGGTCCACCGGCTCGTGCCGTCCGGCAGCCGTACCGCCGAGCCCGTCATCGCCCGCGGCGGTGACGCCTGCCGCCACTCCGCCAGGTGCAGCGAGGTGTTGGAGCTGTGGTCGCAGCCGAGCAGCAGCACCTTGCCGTCGAGCCGGTACACCGCACCGAGCGGGGAGTGCTCGCCCAGCGCGTCGTCGAGGCGGTGCCTCTCCACGATGTCGGCGGCGTGCGCGCCGAGCGCGGCGAAGGACACCTGCGGGTGGTCGCTGCGGCGGGCGCCGGGCCAGGTGCGTACCGTTTCGGCGACGGCGCCCATCCACCGGCTCGGCGTGCGCGCGGGGTCGAAGCCGGGGGTGTGCTCGCGGATGACGGGCCACCACGCCTCCGGTACGGGCGGATGCCGCCACCCGGCCGGGTCCGTGTTGTCCGGCGTGTGGGTCGGCACGACGAGGGTGCCGCCCGGTCCGAGCGCCGCCAGCAGCGCCCGCACCACCGCCTCCGTGCCGCCGGCGACGAACCCGAGACTCCGGTACGACGAATGCAGCAGCAGAACGTCACCCGGGACGATGCCGAGCGCGCGCAGGCCGTACGCGAGTGAGCTGACGGTGTGCGGTGCGGCCTGGTCCACGCGGCGCAGTGTAGGCGGAACCGCCGCACAGCGATCTCGCCGATCCCGGGATAGCGGCGGTGCCCTCCGGCGTCTGTCACTGGTGAACGAGAAAACGAGGGTGGTGCGGTGGACGAGGACGAACGGGCGGTGCTGGCCGAGTTCGTGGCTAGCCGTGCGCCGGCGCTGATACGGGTCGCCTACCTGCTCACCGGTGACCGCAGCAGTGCCGAGGATCTGTTCCAGTCGGCGCTGTCGAAGGTCATCCCGAAGTGGCGGAGCATCCGGCACGCCGACCCGGAGGGCTACCTCCGTGCCGTCATGTACCGGGAGCAGGTGAGCTGGTGGCGGCGGTTGCGTCGTCGCCGGGAGTCACCGGTCGGGGTGCACGAGCCGGTGGTGGCCGACCCGGCCGGCGGTACGGATCTGCGGCTGGCATTGCGGGCGGCGCTGTGGCAGTTGCCGCCGGCGCAGCGCACCGTTGTGGTCCTGCGCTACTACGAGGACCTGCCGGAGGCCCAGGTCGCCGAACTGCTCGGCTGCTCGGTCGGGACGGTGCGCAGCCGGACTCACCGGGCGGTCAGCCGACTGCGTCAGATCCTGCCGGACAGCGAGCTTCTGGAGATGCGGCGATGAGTGATCCGTTCGAAGGTCTGCTCCGCTCCACCCTCACCGACATCGCCGAGGAGGCACCGACTGTGCAGGACTCATTGACCAGGGCGGAACGGCGGGTGCGTAACCGTCGACGCAACACGGTGGCGGCAGGTGCGGCGGGCATCCTGGCGGTGCTGGTGATCGGGGCGCCGTTCGCCTACGCCAGCCGCGGCGACGATCCGGTGATCTCGCCGCAGCCGGGCACGAGCGCCCCGCAGCCGGACCGGACCGAGCCGGTTCCGGCCCCGCCCGGCGTGGCGTCGCCCGTCCCGGTCGGCCCGGACGGCCGGCGGATGCCGGACGGCGCGGACCCGACTCGCCCGGGTGTGCCGTCGCCCGTCCCGGATTCGCCGGGCGCGCCGTCGCCCGTCCCGGTCGACCCGGACCCGAGCATGCCGGCCAGTCCGGTCCCGGCTCCGCCGGGCGTGCGGTCGGACAACCCCGTCGGCCCGTCGCCGAGCCCCGTCAGGCGCTGATCGACGCGCACGATCCGATCGGATCGGTGCCGAGAGCTGGGTCCGCGCCGATGGTGGCGGGCCCAGCTCTGCTGACGATCCGAACCGGATTGACACGCGGGGCGGGCCGCGGGGGAGAGTCGGGCATGAGCTTTCCGCTGTCGACGCCATCCGCTGTTCCCGCCGGCACGCTCACCAGCGGCCCGCAACCCACGCTGTTCGCGGCCGACGGCCTGGTCCTGCGCCCCTGGGCGGACGGGGACGCACCTGCTGTGCTGGCCGCGTACCAGGATCCGGAGATCCGCCGCTGGCACACCCGCCGGCCCGCGTCCCCGGAGCAGGTCTTGCAGTGGTTCGCCCACTTCCGTCGTTCCTGGCAGGAGGAGACGGGCGCGAGCTGGGCGGTGACGCGCGACGGCGCGGTGGTGGGCCGCATGACGTTGGGCGGCGTCAACCTCGACGACGGCGAGGCCGGATGCGCGTACTGGGTGGTCCCGGCCGCCCGTGGCGCGGGCGTGGCCTCCGGTGCGTTGCGGGCGGTGAGCGCGTGGGCGCTCGGAGACGGTCGGCTGCACCGGCTCTGGCTCGACCACTCGACCGGCAACGTCGCGTCGTGCCGGGTGGCGGTCAAGGCCGGGTTCCGGCTGGAGGGCACCAAGCGCAGCGCGGCCGTGCACGACGACGGCCGGCACGACATGCACCTGCACGCCCGCGTCCGCGGGGACGACTGACCGGTCACGACTGCGCGGCGGCCACCTCCCGGATGCGCCGCAGCGCCTCCGCGCGGTCCATCCCGGTCGCCTGGAGGATGTCGCTCGCGGCGGTCCGGACCTGCCCCACGATCACCGTGCCGGACAGCCCGGTCCCGGCCAGCTCCGCGCGCGTCGCCGCCGCCACCGCACGCAGCGCGTGCCGGCGGGCATCCTCCGGGCCCCGGTCCGCGAGAACCTCCTCCTGTACGGCGTGCACCGCCGCGCCGAGCGCCTCCACGGCGTCCGGCAGGCTCTCCGGTATCGGCTCCCCGTCCTCGATCAGCACGACGGCCCGCCGGGCCAGTACGCGGGTGTTCCAGACCGCCTGGTCCACGTCCGGCGCGCTGAGCTGGTAGTGCCGGACGGAACGCCGCCTCGGCCAGCGCGCCGGGGCGAGGTCGACGGTCTCCTTCGCGCCGCCGAACACGTCCCAGAACCGGCCCAGGTCCGCGCCGATCGCCTGCGACCGGCTGAGCGCCCGGTCGGCCAGCTCGTGGTCGCGTCGTCGTAGCGCGGCGGCGGTCGCCGCTAGCTGGTCGGCGAGTTGCCGCAGCGTCGGCGCGGCCACCCGCCGCATGACCCGCAGCGGGTTGATCGGCACCAGCAGCAGTGTCACCACCAGTCCCACGCCGCCGCCGATCAGCGCGTCGACGAAGCGGGGGAACTCCAGCGTGTGCCGGGAGGAGGAGAGCGCGCCGAGCAGCACCGCCGTACCGCTGGCGTTGCCCACGATCCCGCCCCGCGTACTCAATGCCAGCGCGACCAGGACGGACGCCGCGACGATCACGCCGGTCTGCCACACCCCGGCGCCGACGGCGCCGATCAACAGGTCCGACACGATGATGCCGAGCGTCACCCCGGCGAGCAGCTCGACGGTGTTGGAGAGGCGTCGCCCGAACGACGAGGTGATCACCGCGACCGCGGCGGCCGGGGCGAAGATCGGGCTCGGCATGCCGGTGAGCCAGCGCGCGGCGGCCCAGGCCAGCGCCGCCGCCAGTCCGGCCTGCACGGCGAGTACGGACTTGATCCGCAACTGCTGCATCCGGTCCCGCCCGGCGGCCCGGCCGCGCTCGTTCGCGCGTTCCCACGCCTCGTCGAACCGTTCCGCGTCCAGGCCGGCGCGCCGCGACGACCCCCGCCGGCCGCCGCGCCCCGCCTGCTGCCCGGTCACCGCCGGCGGCTACCCGCAAAAGCCGCCGCCAATCCCGGCGTCCGTCGTGGTCAGGCGCCCGGTTCGAGGTACGCGGCCAGGTGCGCCAGCGAGGACGCGATGCCCTCCTCGTGCACCGCCTGGTCGATGCCGGGCGGTACGCCGGTGGCGGTGACCGTCACAGCGGTGCCGTCGCCTGCGGCCGCGAGGTGCCAGGTCATGGTCATGGTGCCCGCGTACGCCGGGTCGTCGGCCTGGAACACGGCCGTCTGCACGACCCGGCGCGCCGGTACGAGTTCGGCGAACCCGACGTCGACCACGTCCGTCGCGTCCGACGTCTTACCAGGGCTGCCGGCCGGGTCGAGATAGGTGAGCACCATCCGGAACCCGCCGCCCGGCCGCGGATCCCAGCGCTCGATCCGCCCGTGCATCCCGTCCGGCGGCAACCACGCCTCCAGGGCTGCCCGGTCCACGAGCGCGCCGTACACCGCCCCCGGATCGGCGGCGATCGTCCTGCTGCCCCGATCGACCCTGCTCACCCCCCAACCCTAGGCCCCGCGCCCTCCCGCCCGCGGGTGCGCTCGTGGACCTTGGAGTTGTGGCACCTCGCGTAAGCCGCGAAGCGGGCATCTGAGGCGCCACAACTCCAAGATCGGCGGGGAGCGGGGGCGGGGCGCGCCCGGTACGCTGCCGCGCATGCCGGTACGACCGCACCTCGACGACTCGCTGCTGGTCGGGGACGACGACACTCCGCTGGCCCGGATGCGGGTGCGGGACGACGACGGCACTGCGGTCGCGGCCGACGTCCGGCCGCTGCCCGAGGCACCGCTCACCCGGCTCGTCGCGCAGGTGCGGCGCGACCTCGCCGGGCACCGGCTGGAGACGCCGGACGAGGCGCTGGCGGCGGCACTGGTGGCCGACGGGCTGACGCTGGACCGGGCCGCCACCGAGATGCGGCACGATCTCATCGACGTACCCGAACCGGTGGCGCTGCCGGACGGCTGGTCGCTCGGCGCCCCCGGCTGGGACGACGACCTCGCCGAAGGGCTGGACGCGGCGTACGGCCCGGACCACCCGGACGGCCGCTGGCAGCCGAGCGACACCGACGAGGTACGGGCGATGTTCGACACCGGCGAACCGGTGCCGCCCCTGGTGCCCGCCTCGGCCCGGCTGGTCGACCCGGACGGCCGCAGCGCCGGGCACGTGCTGTGCGCCGGGCCGGTGCCGTGGACCGACGACGACTGCGTCTGGATCCTCAACCTGGGTGTGGCGCCCCGCGCGCAGCGGCGCGGGTTCGGCCGGGCGCTGCTCGTGCACGCGCTGCGCGGCGCGCGTGAGGTCGGGCTGCCGTCAGTCGGCCTGTCGGTGGTCGACGGCAACCCGGCCCGCCGCATGTACGACGCGGCCGGCTTCCGCGTCCTCACCCGGGTGCTCACGGTCCGGATCCCCGAGGCGTAGGCCGCTGGCGTCAACGCGGCGTAGTTCGCGGTCGCCGCGCCGTTCCACTGCGGTTCCTTCCATGCACTAGCGTCGGCTGGGTGGGGAAGCATGCTGCGAGCTACGAGCCGTTGACTGTGGCGCGGCTGGGCGAGTTGCTCGTCGAGGTGGACGACAGCCGTCGCTGGCGGTTGGTTGCGGAGTTTCTGGAGGAGTTCCGCTGGGAGCCGCGCGAGACCCGCATACGGTTGCTGCAGGGGGAGCCGGCACCCACCGGAGACGAGCATTGGGACGTGTTTCTCGCGGCGCTGGTCGAGCACCTGAGCGCGAAGGACGGGCACGGCCCGCCGCCGTGGGTCGAGACGCGGTCGCTGCGGCGGTTCTGGTTCCCGTTCAACACCAAAGCTGCTCGAGTGGATGCAGTGGTTCACGCACCGGCCGCGTTCCGTCGCCGTGGTGTCTACGTGTCCGCACATGAGCTGGATGTGGCATGAGGCCTGAAGATCCCCTCCTGGACCGTACCGCGATCGTCGACGCGGGACATCGACGCCGTTTTCCAGCCGCACGGGGTGGTTCTCGACGAGGCCCGAGCGGTGGCGGACGAACTCGGCCTGCCGCACTGGTGGCTCAACGAGCAGGCGAGCGCCTATGTGGCTCCTGGCGGTGACGCGTCCGCTCCACGTGTCTTCGACCACCCGGGCCTTCGAGTCGCCGCTGCGTCTCCAGAGCATCTGCTGGCCATGAAGGTGCTTGCCGCCCGGCGGCGGGATGCCGAAGACATCCGCTTCCTCATCGATCACCTCGGGCTGACGAGTGCCGAGCAGGTGCTGGATCTGTGCGCCGAGATCTTTCCCGAGGAGGAGGTGCCGGGCCGGGCAAGGCTTGTGCTCGACGACGTGTTCGGCGCCGATTGAGGCCAGGAGTAGCTGCGCGGTGAACCTTCAGACGCCGGTGAGCAGAGGGCGGTGCTCGGACCAGAGCCAGCGCAGGTAGTCGCGCAACCGTTCCGGGGTGGCGATCCAGCCCTGGCCGGGATAGCGGAGCAGCCGGCTGACCTCGCCGGCCACCAGGTCGTACCCGGCCGCGCCGGTCTCCGGCACCGGGGCGTCCGGTGCGACAGCCACCGGCAGCGGGACCATCGGGATCCGCAGGCCGGCGTCGTCGCAGGCCCGCAGCACGGTGAGATAGACCCGGACCAGGTGGTACGGCGAGACGACGAGCGCGACGCTGCCGACGCCCAGCGCCCGTACCTGCTCCACGATCCAGGCGGCCTGCCGGCCGGTGCCGGTGACCGGCTCGGGCTGGAGCACGACCCCGTCGGTCCGGCGCAGACCGAGCCCGCGCAGCCGGCCCGGTGTGAGCGGGCGGTACGTCCGCTCGGCCGAATCGGTGTTCGCCACCAGCAGGTGCCGCAGTGCGGGGCTGGTCTCCCAGGCGCGGATCGCGTCGGTGAGACGCCAGTCCTCGCCCTGGCCGGTGGCCACCACCAGCGCGTCCACCCGCTCGGCGGCGCGGTGGGGGAGCGTGAGAACCATCGTGACCGCCTCCAGCACCGCCAGGAGCCGGTCGGCCGGGACGTCAGCGAATGCCTCCGCCTCCACGAGCCGTGGCAGCGGGCGGGACACACTCGTCACCCCCGCGATCTTGCCACCATCGGTTCGACGGCGGGTGAGAGAGTGGCATGGTGCGGGTGGGGATCCTCGGGCCGCTTGAGGTCCGCGACGGCGATCGGCCGGTCGACGTCGCCGGGGCGCGGCTGCGGGCGCTGCTGATCCGCCTCGCCCTGGACCCGGGCCGGCCGGTGAGCGTGCCCGCGCTGGCCGAGGCGCTCTGGGGTGACGAGCCGCCCACCGACACCGCCAACGCGGTGCAGACGCTCGTGTCCCGGCTGCGCCGGGCGGTGCCCGGGCTCGTGGTACGCAGCAGCCCGGCGGGTTACCGGCTCGACCTCGCCCCGGACGACGTGGACGCCGGGCGGTTCGAGCGGCTGACCCGGCAGGGGCGGGCGGCGCTGCGTGACGGGGACGCGGCGACGGCGCGGACGACGTTGCGCGACGCGCTGGCGCTGTGGCGGGGGCCGGCGCTGGCCGAGGTCGCCGACGTGCCGTACGCGGCGGCAGCGGTGGCGCGGCTGGCGGAACTGCGGCTCACCGCGCAGGAGGATCGGATCGACGCGGAGCTGCGCACCGGGCGGCCGGAGCTGCTGGTCGCCGAACTGGAGGAGCTGACCGCCGCGCATCCGCTGCGGGAACGGCTGGGCGAACTGCACCTGCGGACGCTCGCCGCCGCCGGGCGGCCCGCCGAGGCGCTCGCCGCGTACGAGCGGATCCGGCAGCGGCTCGCCGACGAGCTGGGCGTGGACCCGTCGCCGCAGTTGCGGGCCGCGCACCTGGAGCTGCTGCGCGGCGAGGCGGCCCCGGCGCAGCCGACGGCCGTGACGCGGGGCAACCTGCGGACCGCGCTCACCACGTTCGTCGGGCGCGACGAGGACCTGCGGCGGCTCACCGGGCTGCTCGCCGGCAACCGCCTGGTCACCCTGCTCGGGCCGGGCGGAGCAGGCAAGACGCGGCTGGCGAGCGTGGCGGCGGGCCGGCTCGCCGACGGCGTACCCGGCGGGGCCTGGCTCGTCGAGCTGGCACCGATCACCGACCCGGCGGACGTACCACGGGCCGTGCTCGACACGCTCGGCCGCCGGGACCGGACGCTGGAACCGGTACGCCCGCCGGCCCGCGACCCGCTCGGCCGCCTGGTGGAGACGATCGCCACCGACGAGACGCTGATCGTGCTGGACAACTGCGAACACGTCGTCGAGGCCGCCGCCCGGCTCGCCGAGGAACTGCTCGGCCGCTGCCCGGGACTGCGCGTGCTGGCCACCTCGCGGGAGCCGCTGGGCATCGTCGGTGAGGCGCTGGACCCCGTACCCCCGTTGCGCCTGCCACCGGCGGACGCGACGCCGGACGACGCGCTCGCGTACCCGTCGGTGCAGTTGCTGCGCGACCGGGCCGCCGCCGTGCGGCCCGGGTTCGCGGTGACCGGCGACAACGTGGCGGCAGTGGTGGAGATCTGCCGGCGGCTCGACGGCCTGCCGCTGGCCATCGAACTCGCGGCGGCGCGGCTGCGGACGCTGTCGCCGCGGCAGGTCGCGGCCGGTCTGGACGACCGGTTCCGGCTGCTGACCGGCGGCAGCCGCACCGCGCTGCCCCGGCACCGCACGCTGCGGGCGGTGGTGGACTGGAGCTGGGGACTGCTCACCGACGACGAGCGGCGGCTCGCCGAACGGCTCGCGGTCTTCCCGGCGTCGGTCACCGCCGACTCGGCGGCCGGCGTCGCCGGCCCGGCCGCCGCCGCGCTGCTCGACGCGCTCGTCGACAAGTCGCTGCTCCAGGTCGTCGGCGACGGGCGGTTCCGGATGCTGGAGACCATCCGGGAGTACGGGCTGGAACGGCTCGCCGCCGCCGGGGCGACGGCCGGGGCGCGTGCCGCGCACGCGGCGTACTTCCGGGAGCTGGTCCGGACCGCGGAGCCGCACCTGCGCACGGCCGGTCAGCTGCCGTGGCTGCGGCTGCTGGAGGCGGAACGGGAGAACATCGTCGGCGCGCTGCACCACGCGTGCGACGCCGGTGACGCCGACACCGCGCTGCGCATCGGCGCCGGGCTGGCGTTGCCGCTGGTGATCTGGGGCGACGACGGCGGCATCGGCGGTGACGTGCTGGCCCGCGCGCTGGCGCTGCCCGGCCCGGCACCGGCGGAGGAGCGAGCGGTGGTGCTCGCCATCCGCATCGGTTCCGAGCTGGCACGCGGCGAGCAGGTGCCGCCGCCGGAGCAGCTCGCCGAGCTGACCACGGCCCTGCGGGCGGCGGAGGGGACCAAGCATCCGATCGTCGGGCTGCTCGCACCGATGCTGTCGATCTTCGACGACGACACGGCGGCCGGGATCGCGGCGATCGACCGGGCGCGCGGGCACCCCGACCCGTGGACCGACGGCACGTTGCTGGGGATGCGCGGCAAGTTCAAGGAGAACGACGGCGACGCCGAGGGCATGCTGCGTGACCTGACCGCCGCCGCCGCCGAGCTGCGCGCCGTGGGCGAGCGGATGAGCCTGTCGCACGTGCTCAGTGAGTACGCGGACGCGCTCACCAAACGCGGCGACTTCGAGGCGGCGACCGCGGCGCTGGAGGAGTCGGTTCGGCTGGCCCGGGAGCTCAACCCGGCCTCCGAGCCGGGCTTCCAGCTGATCTGGCTCGCGGCCATCCGCGCCCGCTCCGGCGACGTGGCCGGCGCCAAGGCCGAACTGCGCCGGTTCGTGACCGACCGGGACGGCCGGGACGGCGCGTTCGGGCTGATGATGCTCGGCAGCATCGCCCGCTCCGACGGCTCGCTGGACGAGGCGCAGGAGTGCCTCGCCGAGGCGATGCGCCGCCAGGCCGCGACGCCGCTCGTCGCCCCGCAGTTCCGGGGCCTGCTGCTGGCCGAGATGGGCCACCTGGCGCTGGCCCGCGATGATCTGCCGGGCGCGCGCCGGTGTCTCGACGAGGCGACCACGCGGGCCCTCGCCGCCCGGGACATGCCGGTGGTCGCGATCGTCACGGTCGGCTGGGTGGCGTTGGCGGTGGCGGAGGGCCGGTACGAGCGGGCCGCCGAACTGCTCGGCGTCTCCGACTCGCTGCGCGGCCGGCCGGACCGGTCCAACCCGGACGCGCAGCGGCTCGCCGAGCGGCTGCGCGCCGAGCTGGGCGAGGAGAGCTACGCCGCCGCGTACACCAGGGGTCATGGCCTGAGCCGGGCCGACGCCCTCGCGTGCGTGGGCGGCGACCCGGCTGGATGATCCTTGCGCCGGGCGGCCCGGCGCGGACCAGTCCGGGCCGGTGCGGCCGGTCAGGCGCGGCGGCGGTAGGCGCGGACGGCGAGCGGCGCGAACACCGCGATGATCGCCACGGTCCAGAGCAGCGACCGGCTCACCGGCCCGGCCACCGGGCCACCGATCATCAGGCCCCGGGCCGCCTCCATCACGTCGGCCACCGGGTTGACCCCGACCCACCACTGCAACCAGCCGGGCAGCGTGTCCGTCGGCACCATCATGTTGGTGCCGAAGGTCAGCGGGAACAGCAGCAGGAACGCCGTGCCCTGCACCGCGCCCGGGCTGCGCATCAGCACCCCGAGCAGCACGCCGATCCAGCTGACCGCGAACGCGAAGGCGATGGTCAGCAGGCACGCGGCGAGCGCGGACAGCGGATCGGTGCCGATCCGGAATCCGAGGGCGTAGCCGAACCCCAGCAGCACCACGATGGAGACCACGAATCGGACCAGGTCGCCGACCACCGAGCCGACGAGCGGCGCGGACCGGGCGATGGGCAGGCTGCGGAACCTGTCGAACACACCCTTCTCCACGTCGGTGTTGAGGCTGACACCGGTGGCGATGGACGCGAACAGCACGGTCTGCACCATGATCGCGGGCAGCAGGAACTGCAGGTACTCGTGCTGTGAGCCGGCGACCGCGCCGCCGAGCAGGTAGACGAAGATCAGCACGAAGACGACCGGCTGGAGCGTGACGTCGAGCAGTTGCTCCGGCGTCCGGATCGTCTTGACCAGGCTGCGGCCGGCCAGCGCCAGACTGTGCCGGGCCATCCCGAACGGACGGACCGCGGCGTGGGCGGTGGCGGGCCGGGACGGCGTCGCCGTCGTACGAGTGGTCGTGGTCATGCCGCCACCTCCGCCTGCTCCTCGGCGCCGTGGCCGGTCAACGTGAAGAACACCTCGTCGAGGCTGGGCAGCCGCAACGCCAGCTCGACCACCCCGATGCCGGTGTCGTCGAGCCGGCGGACCACTGCGGTGAACGTGGCGTCGTCGTCCACCGGCACGGTGAGCACGCCCGGCCGGGGCAGCTCGGGATCGGTTCCGGTGGCGGCGCGCAGGATCTCGGCGACCGCGCCGATCCGGCCCGGATCGGTCGGCCGGACCACGATCGTCTGACTGCCGGCGATCCGCTTCAGCTCGCCCGGCGTACCGTGCGCGATCACCCGGCCGTGGTCGATCACCGAGATCTCGTCGGCGAGCGCGTCAGCCTCGTCCAGGTACTGCGTGGTCAGCAGCACCGTCGACCCGTCGTCGACGAGCGAGCGGACCACGCCCCACATCTCCTCCCGCTTGGCCGGGTCCAGGCCGGTCGTCGGCTCGTCCAGGTAGATCACCTCCGGCCGGCCGACCAGGCTCGCGGCCAGGTCCAGGCGGCGGCGCATGCCACCGGAGTACGTCTTGGCCGGGCGCCCGGCCGCGTCGGTCAGGCCGAACCAGGCGAGCAGCTCCGCCGCCCGCGCCCGCGCCTCGCGGCGGCTCAGGTCGAGCAGCCGGCCGATCAGCACCAGGTTCTGCGTACCGGTCAGGTCCTCGTCGACCGAGGCGTACTGGCCGGTCAGCCCGATCAGCCGGCGGACCCGGGCGGCGTCGGTGACCACGTCGTGGCCGCCGACAACGGCGCGTCCCCCGTCCGGGCGCAACAGTGTGGCGAGGATCCGTACCGCTGTGGTCTTGCCGGCGCCGTTGGGCCCCAGCACCCCCAGCACGGTCCCGCGGCGTGCGGCGAGGTCGATCCCGGCCAGCGCGGTGGTCGTACCGAACCGCTTGACCAGGCCCTCCGCCTCGAATGCGTAACTCATGCGCCGACGATGACCGGGGCCGCTGGCACCGGGCGCACACGCCGCGCACACCGCCGTGTGCGCGGCGGCGGAATCGAGTACGCGTGCTCATTCGCCCGCCCCGCCGGCCGGGCAGGATCGGAGGCGTGACGACGAGACGTACGCTGCTCGGCGGCCTGTTCCTGGCGCTGGCCACGGCCGGTGCCTGGGTGGCCTGGCTGAGCTGGGAGTCCGGCTGGACCGTGGACCCGCAGACCGGCGACATGAGCGGACCGTACGCGGTCTGGCAGGTCGCCGCCGCGGTGCTGACCCTGGGCGCGCTGGCCGCCGTCGCCGGCTGGTGGCTGAACGTCTGGCTGGTGGCGACGGTGATGACAGTGGCGTTCACCGTTCCGTGGGCGGTGCACGCCGCCTCGACGGACGACACCGGCCTGTGGGCGGTCGGTGCGGCGATGGTGGCGATCGGCATCACCATCGGGACGACGCTGGTCGGCGGCGCCGCCGGGTGGCTGCGCCGCCGGACCGCGTGACGAGCCGGATGCCGCGGCTACGCCTGCTGCTGCCATAGGATGGCGTCATGAGCGCTGAGGCAGTCGGCATGCACATGCCCGCCGTCGTGACGCTCGACGACGTGGCGGCGATGAATGCCGCGGACCCGAACGGTCACCGCTACGAGACCAGCCCCGACGGGGTTCTGTCGGTCATGCCGCCGACCGACTCCGAGCACGCCATCATCGCGAGCCGGATCTTCGCTTGGCTGATCATGGCGGGCTGGCCCGCTGAGCAGGTGCTCCAGGCCGTCGGTGCGCGGGTGCCGGGGCCCAGCGGCGACGGTGGCCGGATCCCCGACATCACGGTGTGGCGGAAGCCGCCCAGCCGTCGCGTCTGGTCCGCCGTGGCCGACCTGGTGCTGGTGGTCGAGATCGTCTCGCCCGGCTCGGAGACGATGGACTCGGTGACGAAGGCCAGGGAGTACGCCAACGCCGGCATCCCGCGTTACTGGGTCGTGGAGCGGGACGGCGCGCAGACCGTCACGCTCCACGAACTCGGTGGCGACGGCCGGTACACCGAGCACGCCCGGATGCCGCTCGCCTGGCTGCTGCAGACCGCGCCCGCCGACCACCTCGACGGGTAGGGCGGTCGTACCGGCAGGCGTCAGTCGCGGTTCAGGCGTTCGGCGTACGCGTCGCGCAGCTCCGCCCAGCCGAAGTCCTTCGCCTCCGCACCCCGGATCGGGCCGACCGGGTCGCCGTCGAGCAGTTGAACGGCGACGTCGAGGCAGAGGTGCCAGCCGGCAGCAGTCATCGGGGCGAGGTCCGGACCGCCGACCCGGTGCCGCAGCGTGAGCGTGGTGCCGTCGCCGTTCGCTGTCAGCTCCCAGCGGAGCCTGTCGTCGCCCCAGGCGTACTCCAGCAGGTGCGGCCGGTCCGCGCGCAGTACCCGGGCCGGCGCCGGATGGGTCCGGTCGCCGTCGACGGCGCTGAGTACGGCGTCGCCGGGGCGGCTCAGGTCGCGGTCGGCCAGGAACGGCGCCCACTCGGCGAGCCGATCCGGGTCGGTGAGCGCGGCCCACACCGTCTCCGGCGGGTGTCGCAGGTCGCGGACGAAGACCAGTTCGTTTTCGGGTGTCAGCTTCACCCGGGCGAGCGGGCCGGGGCGGAACGAGTCGCGGTCCATCTGTCACTCCTGACTGTCGAGATGGCGTTCGAGGGCGTCGAGATGCGCGGTCCACATCGACCGGTACGGCCCGAGCCAGTCGTCCACTGTTCGTAGCGGCGCTGTGTCGACGCGGTAGATCCGCCGCTGCGCGGCAGTACGGCAGGTGACCAGGCCGGCGTCGCGGAGCACGCGCAGGTGCTTGGAGACGGCCGGCTGGCTCATGCCCAGCGCGTCCACCAGCTCGCCGACGCTGCTCTCCGCCCGGCGCAGCCGGTCCAGGATGCGGCGCCGGGAGGGCTCGGCCAGCACGGCGAAGGCGTCGACGGTCACCCTTGCAATATGCCTTGCTGGTTATATGCCTGGCAAGGAATGACAGGTCGCGCTGCCCCGGCCCGGCGGGCTCCATATGCTCGGGGTATGGAACTGCGGATCTTCACCGAGCCCCAGCAGGGGGCCACATACGACCAGCTCCTCGCCGTGGCCCGCCGCGCGGAGGAGACCGGCTTCGCCGCGTTCTTCCGCTCCGACCACTACCTGAAGATGGGTTCGGTGAGCGGCGACCCCGGCCCGACCGACGCGTGGACCACGCTCGCCGGCCTGGCCCGCGACACCACCCGGATCCGGCTCGGCACCCTGATGACAGCCGCCACGTTCCGGCTCCCCGGCCCGCTGGCGATCACCGTGGCGCAGGTCGACCAGATGAGCGGCGGCCGGGTCGAGCTGGGCATCGGCACCGGCTGGTACGCCGAGGAGCACTCCGCCTACGGCATCCCGTTCCCGGCGCTGGGGGAGCGGTTCGACCGGCTGGAGGAGCAGCTCGCCGTCATCACCGGGCTCTGGTCCACCCCGGACGGCTCCACGTTCGACTTTCCCGGCACGTACTACCCGGTCAGTGACTCGCCCGCGCTGCCGAAGCCGGTGCAGCGTCCCCGCCCGCCGATCCTGCTCGGTGGTATGGGCCCGAAGCGCACGCCCCGCCTGGCCGCCCGGTACGCCGACGAGTTCAACCTGCCGTTCGCCTCGGTCGAGGACACCGTCACGCAGTTCCAGCGGGTACGCGACGCCTGCGCCGAGATCGACCGGGATCCGTCCACGATGACCTGGTCCAACGCGCTCGTGCTCTGCTGCGGCCGCAACGAGGCCGAGGTGAGGCGCCGCGCCGAGGCGATCGGGCGCGACCCGGCCGAGCTGCGCGCCAACGGCGCCGCCGGCACGCCCGCCGAGGTGATCGAGACGCTCGGCCGGTACGCCGAGACGGGTAGCTCCCGCGCCTACCTCCAGGTGCTGGACCTGACCGACCTGGACCACCTGGAGCTGGTAGCCGCCGAGGTGATGCCCCAGATCTGACCGGGCTCGCCCGCCCCGCCGCCCGTCCCGCCTCCCGGCTCCCGTCGAGATCTTGGTAGGAAACGGCCCCCATAGGGGCCCTTTCCTACCAAGATCTACACCGGTCCACCTCGCGGAACGACAATCTCGCGTCACGGGAGGCACTCCCGCACCACCGCCACAACCCCGCGATCTTGCGGTTGCGGCCCTTTCTGTGCCGGATTTGCGGCTCTTGTCGGGGCAGTAACTGCATGATCAACGGTGTGGGCGCCAGAACTCCAAGATCGTCGCCGAGTCGCGTGAGCGCCGGGGCGCGTCAGCGTGGGGTTGCGCGGCGGACGGTGTCGAGGCGGCCGTCGCGGTCGCTGTCCAGGTACGTCACGTCGGGCACACCGTCGCCGTCCAGGTCGACCTGCACCACGTCGGCCACGCCGTCGCCGTCCAGGTCGGTCACCACCTCGACGGAACCGTCCAGGTGCCGGGTCACGATCGACCGGCCGGACGCCTGGCGCGGCGGCGGCCCCGGGTGGGGCACCGGGTCCGGCTCGGGCTCCGGCGTGGGCCCTGGCACCGGCGCGGTCGCGGCGGGCGTCACCCCCACACCGGCGGTTCCCACACCGGCCGGTCCCACACCGGCCGGTCCCACACCGACGGGCCCCACACCGGCTGGCGGCATCTCCGCAGCGTCGGGGTCCACGCCGGTCGGGTCGATCTCCTCCTCCGACGGGTACACGTCGCCGCGGAGGCTCGGGTCGCGGTAGCTGCTCATCCCGCCAGGATTCCCGCCGAGTGGCCGGGGCAACCCTGCCGGCGCATGATGGCGCATGATGCAGCGCATGACGGACACCAACTGGGCCGGAAACGTCAGCTGGTCTGCGCGTACCCGATCGCGGCCGACCTCGACCGACGACCTGCGCCGGCTGGTCGCGGAGGCCGACCTGGTCCGGGCCGTCGGCACCGGCCACTCGTTCAACCGGCTCGGCGACACCACCGGCACCCAGATCGCGCTGGACGGCCTGCCGCCCGCGGTCGCGCTCGACCCCGACCGTGGCGCGGTCACCGTCGCGGCCGGCGTCCGCTACGGCGACCTGGCCACCGCGCTCCAGGCTCAGGGGTACGCGCTGGCGAACCTCGCCTCGCTGCCGCACATCTCGGTGGCCGGCTCGGTCGCCACCGCCACCCACGGGTCCGGCGCGCGGAACCGCAACCTCGCCGCCGCCGTCGCCGGGCTGGAACTGGTCACCGCCGACGGCGACCTGATCACCGTCGACCGCGGTGACCCGCGGTTCGCCGGGATGGTGGTCAACCTGGGCGCGCTGGGCGTGGTCACCCGGCTCACGCTCGACGTGGTGCCCACGTACGCGGTGCGCCAGCACGTCCGCCTCGGCCTGCCTCGTGCGGCGCTGGACGAGGCGCTCGACGCCGCGTACAGCGTCAGCGTCTTCACCTCGTGGCGCTCGGAGCGTTTCGACCAGGTGTGGGTGAAGCAGTACGCGGACCAGGCGCCGCCGCCCGCCGACTGGCTGGACTCGGTCGCCGCCGACTCGCCCCGGCACCCGGTGCCCGGCATGTCGCCGGAGCACTGCACGGCGCAGCTCGGCGAGCCGGGGCCGTGGCACGAGCGGCTGCCGCACTTCCGGCTCGGATTCACGCCGAGCAGCGGCGACGAGTTGCAGTCCGAGTGGCACGTGGCCCGGGCCGACGCGTCGGCGGCGCTCGCCGCGCTCGACCCGATTGCCGACCGGATCGCCGCCGTGCTCCAGATCTGCGAGCTGCGGACGATCGCCGCCGACGAGCTGTGGCTGAGCCCGAACTTCCGGCGCGACTCGCTGGCGCTGCACTTCACCTGGATCGGTGACCCGGTGGCGGTGGCGCCGGTGCTGGCGGAGGTGGAGGAGCGGCTCGCCCCGTTCGCGCCGCGCCCGCACTGGGGCAAGCTGTTCGACCGCGATCCCGCCGCCGCGTACCCCCGGCACGCCGACTTCGCCGCGCTGCTGCGCGAGTTCGACCCGAAGGGGAAGTTCCGCACCGCCGAGATGGACCGCTACTTCCCCCGGGACTGAGTCAGCTTTCCTCGGGACTGGCTCAGCGTCCAGCCGGCACCTGCTGGCGCAGGCTGCCGCGCTGGACCGCCCGGCTGATGTCGCTGGGCGAGACGATGCCGACCAACTGGTCGTCGATCACCACCAGCGCCCGGCCGTCGGTGCACTCGTTGAGGCGGGGCAGCAGGTCGGTGAGCTGCTCGTCCGGGGGGGCGAGCACCAGTTCGTCGGCCCGGCAGGACACCTCGGCCAGGGTGGTCGACGCGCGGCGGTCCGCCGGGAT
Source organism: Micromonospora sp. ATLC20 (assembly GCF_057196585.1). Taxonomy (NCBI): domain Bacteria; kingdom Bacillati; phylum Actinomycetota; class Actinomycetes; order Micromonosporales; family Micromonosporaceae; genus Micromonospora; species Micromonospora sp. ATLC20. Next base: position 12,637 of record NZ_JBXUOV010000029.1, on the reverse strand, counting down.
GCCGCGTACCCGATCGAGCGTGACCAGACCGACCGGCCTGCCGTCGACGGTGAGCGGCAGTGCCGAGTGCCGGTACGCGAACAGGTAGTGGTCGACGAAGTCGGCCACGGTGAGGTCGCCGGACGCGGTCTGCGGCTGCGGCGTCATCACGTCGCCGACCCGGATGCCGCGCAGCGCGTCGCCCATCCGGGCGGCGCGTTCCTCCTGACCGGCGGCCCCGAGCAGGAACCAGCCGATCAGCGCCAGCCAGAGCCCGCCGAACCCGGCGCCGGTGAAGAACCGCCACAGCCCCAGCCCGATCAGCACCACGCCCAGCACCCAGCCCGCGCGGGCCGCCACCACCGACGCCTTCGTCCGGTCGCCGGTGAACTTCCAGACCGCCGCGCGCAGCAGCCGCCCGCCGTCCAGCGGGGCGGCGGGCAGCACGTTGAAGATCGCCAGCAGCACGTTGATGCCCGCGAGCCAGGACAGCGCGCCGAGCAGCAGCCCGTGCCCGCCCGCGGCGGCGACCGCCACCGCGATCCCCGCGAAGAACACGCCGATGATCAGGCTGACCAGCGGCCCGACCCCGGCGATCCGCAGCTCGGCGCCCGGGTCCTTCGCCTCGCCTTTCAGCTCGGCGACGCCGCCGAACAGCCACAGCGTGATGCCCTCGACCTCGATGCCGTTGCGCTTGGCGACCACCGCGTGCGCGACCTCGTGGGCGAGCAGGCCGAGGAAGAAGACCACAGCGGCGGCCAGACCGGCCGCGATGTAGGCGACGGGGGAGTGACCGGGGTACGAGGCCGGGAACAGGCTCGCCGACAGCGCCCACGCGATCAGCACGAAGATGACCAGGACACTCCAGTTGACGCCGACCGGTACGCCGGCGATCCGACCCAGACGGAAACTCGCCCTCATGTTCCCGTCATACCCGGCGCACCCACCCGCACACCAGAACCTGCTGCACGGCGTGCCGGACCTGCGGTGAGTGCAGAGCCAGGAGGATCGGGGTGCCAGGAGGCAGCGCACATGATTGATCAACTTTGATGAGAGAACTAGCCTTGCGTAGATGAGGAGTGTTCGCGGCGTAGCCGTCTGGGCGTTGTTGGTCTTCTTGGGAGGGCTTGCGCTGCTGCTCTCCCCGCCCCTGATCGACTACGCCTTCGATCCGAGTACCGACTGGGAGCGCTTGGCGAATATCGGCCAAGCCTACGGCTCGGTATCCATGCTTCTCTCTGCGCTGGCTCTCGTGGGTGTGGTCGCCACCACCATCAGTCAAAACAGGCAGGCCCGCATCGCATTGGAATACGCGCAACGTGACCAGCACGCCTTGTTGCTCAAGATGGCCATCGACGATGCCGTGCTGATGGAGTGCTGGGGGTCGCTGACCCAGGACCCTGCCCCTGAACGGCGAAGGCAGCGGGCCTACATCAACCTGATCCTCAACTTCTGGGCCGCGACCTGGCAACTGGGCGGGATGCCTGAGAGTCAGTTGCGAGGTCTGCTGGCGGCTGACATCTTCGCCACCGAGATCGGCTTGAGGTTCTGGGAGCAGGCGCGGCTTACGCGAAAGGTCGTGCACGCGGGGGCGCAGCCAGCAGCGTTCGACCGGATTGTGGAGGACGAGTACCTGCGCGCCCTTGCGAAGCTACGAAGCGCGGAGGCTTCGGGCACCGGATCGTAGGGCAGGGTGGGCAGGCGATGCCTGCCGCGTTCAGTTCCGGAACGTCTCGTGCTTGACGCTCGCAACGAAGGTCGACCAGGCTGCCGGGTCGAAGGCGAGGATAGGACCTCGCGGGTCCTTGCTGTCGCGGAGTCCGACCACGCCGGGCAGGCCGTCGGCGACTTCGACGCAATTTCCGGAGCCGTTGCTGCGGGTGCTCTTGCGCCAGGTCACCGTCGCCTGGTTGGCCTTTTCCACCCGCGCCGTCCTCTCATAGCTTGTCGATCGCCCCCAGGATGAGGTCGCGCGACTCCCGGGCGCCGGCCGCCGTGGCAACCAGGTGCTCGAAGACGCGGCTGTACTCCCTCACCTGTTGGCCTTCGAGATAGAGGCTACCCGCGCGGGTCTCGACGTAGACGACCCCCGGATCGGCCGGCTCGGGGAAGGCCAGCACGCTGAAGGCGCTGCCCATCGACCCGTACTCGCCCGCGCCGAACGTCAGGATCTGGATGGTGCGGCCGGGCCGATCCGCCTCCTCGGCCAGTCGCCGCAACTGCGCCGCGAACAGCTCCGCGCCGCCGACCGGCCGCCGCAGGGCTGCCTCGTCCAGCACCACCCAGAGCTTCGGCGGAGTTTCGGTGTCCTGACGGCGCATGCGCAACTCCACCCGCCGGTCCACCTCGTCGGTCGGAGCGTCCGGGTGCTCGGCGCGAATGACCGCGCGGGCATAGTCGGCGGTCTGGAGCAGACCCGGAATCAGTTGTGGCTCGAAGGCACGGATCTCGGACGCCTCGGCCTCCAGCCCGACGTAGACCTCGAACCAGTCCGGCAGCACGTCGTCGTACGCCTGCCACCAGCCCCGCTTGCGGGCGTCGCGGGCGACCTGGACGAGCGCGTCCACCTCGTCGCCCTCCACGCCGTACAGCTCAAGAAGTCCACGTGCGACCGGCGGCATGACGGACACCTGCGCGTTCTCGATGCGGCTGATCGCCGACTTCGAGATCCCCACCTCCTTGGCGGCCTGGTCGGCGGTCATGCCGGTTTGCTCGCGGAGGCGACGGAGGGCAGCGGCCAGGCGTCGACGTCGGACGGTCGGGCTTCCAGTCATGCCGGTCAGTGTGGCGGAACCGGACGAGCTTCGCAATGACACACTCCCGAATCGGGAGTTGCGCAAAGGGTGCGGTTCACTGCACGATGAGTGAGTGGCCGGATCGGGTCGGTTACCGGGCTTGTCGACCTGGGCCACGCGGTGTGCCCTGCTGACGTACTGCTGGTCGAAGGCTGCGGTGGCAGGTGCCGGGGTGGGTCCGCCGGTGCGGGGCGGGCCGGTGGGCCCGCCCTTCCACGGTTCGATCTCGACGGTGAGAGGCAGGTCTTGTCATGCGCGTCTTCCTCCGGCGTGTCCGGCGTCGTCGGCGGTCGGTCCTCGGATCGACCTGCTACCGCTCCTCCGCCTACCACCCGCTGCGCCCCTGGCAGGTTCGTGAGCGGAGCTTCCGGCCGACCCCGCTGGGACGGCGCGGGCTCGACCCGCAGGAGGTGCGGGAGTTCCTCGACCGCGTTGCCGGTGACCTGGCCGCCGTCTACGACGCACTGGCGCAGAGCCGCCGGGAGACGGACCGGATCAAGAACGCGCTGCGCCGCTGGCAGTCGGAGCAGGCCCAGGCGCGCAACGAACGGGGATACGACAGATGACCGAGCGATGGGTGATCCACCTGCCGGTCGTCGTCAACGACCTGCTCTCCGCTCAGCGGCTGGCCCGCGTGGTGGCGCACTGGACCCACGTCCTGCCGCAGACCGAGCCCGGCGGCACCACTGTCTCGGCGGAGGACGACCAGAACGTTCGGCACTGGGTGTTCTGCGACCGGTCGTTGCCCGGTGGGCAGCGGTGTCTGCTCCGGCCCGAACACGACGGTGAGTGCTCCCGGCGGTTCCGGCCGCGATGAGCGCCTGCCTGGGTCAGCGTCGTCGAGGGGCCTCGGCGACCACTGTCGGGGAGAACTCGTTCGCCGCCTCGACCGCCCACTCCAGCGCGAAGTCCGCCTCCTCCTCCCAGCCCGGTTCGCCGCCGACGAAGTGCGACCGGCCGGGGAACTCCCGGTAGCCGGTCAGCGCCGTCGAACTCCGGTAGAGGTTGGCGATCGAGCTGGCCAAGGTTGCGGGCACCACGTGGTCCTCGCCGCCCGCGGTGATCAGCAGCGGGGCGCGGTCGCTGCGCTTCTTGTCGATCTCGGTGGCCGAGTTCGGGTCCAGATTGGCGAACGCGGCCTCGAACAGCACGTGCCCGGCGCCCGGTACGGCGTACCGCTCCCAGGCGGCGTCGGACTGTTCCTGGCTGATGGTGTTGCCGAACGCGTACCGGAAGTCCTCCGGCGTGAACGGCACCGCCCGGTGCCGGTTCGCCGGGTTGTGCAGGATCGAGTACCCGGAACGCAGCGTGCTGGGCGGCAGCTTGAGCACGCCCCGTACCGGCGCGGGGTGCACGGCGACCACCGCGGCGCCGAGGTGCCGGTCCGCCAGCAACTGGGCGATCAGGCCGCCGAACGAGTGGCCCATGACGATCGGTGGGCGCGGCAGGTCCCGGATGATCGCCTCGTAGTGGTCGGCGATGTCGGCGATGCGCTGCGCGGCGATCGGCGCGGGGTCGGCCCGCAGTTCCTCCACCTCGCGGTCCATGCCGGGCCAGGCGGGCGTGAGCACCTGGAAGCCGCGCGCGGAGTACCGCTGCGCCCAGTGCTCCCAGCTCCGCGAGGTCATCCAGAGCCCGTGGATGAGCACGATCGTGTCGACCCGTCCCGTCGGTGCGCTCATGTCCGCCTCCCCGTTTCGCCGCTGGACGGCCCGCGCGTACCCGGACTGGGTGCCGGCAATCCTGTCTGATCGAACAGACGGGAAACGGCCGGCGACCCGGATGATCGCTGTCCTGAGTCGACTGTCAGGATGACGGCATGACGGTCAGACTTGCCGACAGGGTCGCCCTGGTGACGGGCGGGAGCCGGGGAATCGGCGCCGCCGTCGCTCGCCGGCTGGCCGAGGACGGCATCCACGTCGCGTTCACCTACCGCACCGCGGAGGACAGCGCGAAGTCCGTGGTGGCCGAGATCGAGGCGTACGGCCGGACCGGCCTGGCGATCAACGCGGACAGTACCGATGCGACGGCCGTCGTCGGCGCCGTGGAGCGGACCGTCGCCGAGTTGGGGCGGTTGGACATCCTGGTCAACAACGCCGGGGTGTTCGCGGGTGGGCCGATCGAGTCGGTCAGCCTCGACGCCCTGGACCGGGCGATCGCGGTGAACGTGCGCGGGACCTACCTCGCCACCCAGGCGGCGGTACGCCACATGGGTGCCGGTGGGCGGATCGTCAACATCGGCAGCAGCTTCGCCAGCCGCGTCCCGGCACCGGGGGTGAGCGCGTACGCGATGACCAAGAGCGCCGTGAACGGGCTGACCCGGGCGCTCGCCCGGGAACTCGGTCCGCGTGGGATCACCGTCAACCTGATCCTGCCCGGCTCGACCGACACCGACATGAACCCGGCGGACAGCGCCGGCGCGGACGGGCAGCGGTCGCACATCGCCCTCGGCCGGTACGCGGAGCCGGAAGACGTGGCGGCTACTGTCAGTCACCTGGTGGGCGCCGGTGGACGGCACATCACCGGCGCGTCGATCGCGATCGACGGCGGCGCGACGGCCTGAGCGGCCCCAGAACGTGCGGCGTCGGCGGTGTGACCGCCTGACAAATGTCACGGCCGTAAGGTGACTGCCGCTCCGGGGAACCGGACACCCGGCACCGGAGCATCGTGGGCATGACCGAACCCGCACCGGCCGTCGACCTGGCCGGACTCACAAAGACCTTCGGCCCGGTGACCGCCGTCGACGGGCTCGACCTGCGGATCGCCCCCGGTGAGGTGGTGGCGTTCCTCGGCCCCAACGGCGCCGGCAAGACCACCACCGTCGACATGCTGCTCGGGCTGGCCCGCCCGGACGCCGGCACCGTGCGCCTGTTCGGCGGTGAACCGGCCGACGCCGTCCGGCTCGGCCGGGTCGCCGCCGTGATGCAGACCGGCGGCCTGCTCAAGGACCTCACCGTCGCCGAGACGGTACGGATGACAGCGCACTTCTACGGTCACACCCGGCCGGTGGCGGAGGTGCTGGAGCGCGCCGGCATCGTCGGGATCGCCGACCGCGCGGTGGGCAAGTGCTCGGGCGGTCAGCAGCAGCGCCTGCGGTTCGCCCTCGCACTGCTGCCCGACCCGGACCTGATGGTGCTGGACGAGCCGACCACCGGCATGGACGTCGAGGGCCGGCGTGACTTCTGGCAGGCGATCCGGGCCGACGCCCGCTCCGGCCGGACCGTCCTGTTCGCCACCCACTACCTGGACGAGGCCGACGCGTACGCGGACCGGATCGTGCTGGTCCGCCAGGGCCGCGTGGTCGCCGACGGCACCACCGCCGAGATCAAGAACCTGGCCGCCGGGCGGGTCGTGCGGGCCACCCTGCCCGGCGCCGACCAGGCCGCGCTCGCCGCGCTGCCGGGCGTCCGCTCGGTCGAGGTACGCGGCGACGTGGTGCTCGTGCACAGCGAGGACTCCGACGTGGTGGCCCGGCACCTGCTGACCCGCACCGGCGCCCGGGACCTGGAGATCACCTCGCGCAACCTCGAGGACGCGTTCCTCACCCTGACCGCCTCCGCCTGAACCGACCCTCGGGGAGTCCTGCCATGACCGCCACGACCTCGTCCACCACCGGCACCCGCGCGGCCGACCGCCGCCCGCCCGCGCTCGGCGGCTTCTGCGCGCCGGTGCTCGGCATCGAGATACGCCGGGTGCTGCGCAACCGCCGTACGCTGCTGTTCATCCTGGTCATGCCGGCCGTGTTCTTCCTGCTGTTCGGGCTGCCCACGCGTGGGGAGAAGTTGGACAACGGGCTGCCGGTCACCGGCTGGATCATGATCAGCCTGGCCGTGTACGCGGCGATGGTCGCCACCACCAGCGCCGGCGCGGCTGTCGCCACCGAACGCGCACTGGGCTGGAGCCGGCAACTGCGGCTGACCCCGCTGCGCCCGGCCGCGTACGTGGCGACGAAGGTCGCCACCGCGATGGTGCTCGGCCTGCTCGGCGTACTCGTCGAGTTCGCCGTCGGCGCCGCGTCTGGGGTCCGGCTGCCGGCGCACGTCTGGGTCGAGTCCGGCCTGACCGCCTGGATCGGCGCGCTCGTGTTCGCCGCGTTCGGGCTGTTCGTCGGCTACCTCGCCCCGGCCGAGAACGTCATGCAGTTCATGGGCCCGGCGCTGGCCATCCTGGCCATGCTGGGTGGCCTGTTCGTACCGCTGGAACTGCTGCCCGACGTGATGCAGCAGATCGCCGAGTTCACCCCGGTGTACGGGGTCGGTCAGCTCGCCCGGGCGCCACTGACCGGCACCGGGGTGGACTGGGCGGCGGTGGCGAACGTGACCGCCTGGACCGTGTTCTTCGGACTCGGCGCGGCCCGGCTGTTCCGGCGGGACACCACACGCGTCTGAGGTGGCACTAGCGTGATCGGCGTGACGTCGCCACCCGTCCCGGCCCGGCCGGTGAACCGCCACTGGCGGTTCACCGGCTGGCTGCTGGCGGCGGTCTGGCTGTTCTTCCTCAACATCCCGTTCACCACCGCACTGCACCAGCCGCAGATGTGGCGGCGGCTGGTCGGGATCGGCTCGCTCGTCGCGTTCGCCGTGGCGTACGTGCTGATCTTCGAATGGGCCCGGGCCCGGCGGCAGCGCCACCTGCCGGTGCCGCCCGGCCGGGCCCGGCTGCTGATCGCCGTGCTGCTCGCGCTCGGACTCGCCGGGATCCCCGGCACCGGCGGCGACTGGCTGACCACACTGGTCTTCGTCGCCGCTGCGGCGGTGTTCCTGCTGCCGTCGGCGGAGGCGCTGGTCGTGGTGGTGCTCGCCGCGGCAACGCCGCCGGTGACCGCGCGTCTGGTGCCCGGCTGGGAGCACGAGAGCACGCTCGTCTTCGCGGTGCTGCTCGCCTCGTTCGCCATGTTCGGGGTGAGCCGGCTGGCCCAGCGCAACGGCGAACTCCAGGCCGCGCAGCAGGAGATCCGCCGGCTGGCGGTGGCGGAGGAACGCGCCCGCGCCGCCCGGGACCTGCACGACATCCTCGGGCACTCGCTCACAGTGGTGGCGGTCAAGGCCGAGCTGGCCGGCCGGCTGATGGAACTGGACCCGGCCCGGGCCGCCGCCGAGATCGCCGACGTGGAGCGGCTGGCCCGAGAGGCGCTGGCGGACGTGCGGGGCACCGTCGGGGCGTACCGCGGGGTCGATCTGGCCTCCGAACTGGCCGGCGCCCGGTCGGCGCTGGCCGCCGCGGGCGTCGTCGCGGAGCTGCCGGAGTCGGTGCCGCCGCTGCCGGCGGACCGCGACGAGCTGTTCGGCTGGGCGGTCCGCGAGGGGGTGACGAACGTGGTGCGGCACAGCGGTGCCCGCCGGTGCGTCATCCGGGTGGAACCGTCGGCGGTGGAGGTACGCGACGACGGCCGGGGCCCGGCGGACCAGCGGGGCACGGCCGGGCACGGCCTGGCCGGACTGCGGGAACGGGCCCGGCGGCTGGACGCGACTGTGACAGTGGCGCGGCCGGACGACGGGCGTGGTTTCCTGCTCCGGGTGACCGTGCCCGGGGCGGTTGCGGACGGAGGGGCGCATCGGTGACCGAACCGATCAGGCTGCTGCTCGCCGACGACCAGGCGCTGGTCCGGGGCGCGCTCGCAGCGCTGCTGTCGCTGGAACCGGACCTCACGGTGGTGGCCGAGGTGAGCCGCGGCGACGAGGTGGTGCCGGAGGCGCTGCGCACCGGCCCGGACGTGGCGTTGCTCGACGTGGAGATGCCGGGTCTGGACGGGGTGGCCGCGACCGCCGCGCTGCGGGCCGCGCTGCCGTCCTGCCGGGTGCTCGTGGTGACCACGTTCGGGCGTCCCGGCTACCTGCGCCGGGCGATGGAGGCGGGTGCGAACGGCTTCGTCGTCAAGGACACCCCGGCGCGGCAGCTCGCCGACGCGGTCCGCCGGGTGCACGCCGGGCTGCGGGTGGTCGACCCGGCGCTCGCCGCCGAGACGCTCGCCACCGGGCCGAGCCCGCTGACCGAGCGGGAGACCGAGGTGCTGCGTACGGCGCGCGGCGGCGGCACGGTGGCCGAGCTGGCGGCGACGTTGCACCTGTCCGAGGGGACCGTCCGCAATCATCTCTCCGCCGCGATCGGCAAGACCGGCGCCCGTAACCGGGCGGACGCGGTGCGGGTGGCCGAGGCGAACGGCTGGCTGCTGGGCTGAGCCCGGTCAGGGCAGCCGGTCCACCACCACGAAGGCGGTGCCCGGCTCGACCTCGGTCAGCAGCAGGCGCTGGGCGCTGCGGGTCAGCCGGATGCAGCCGTTCGTGACGTTCTTGCCGAGCGTGTCGTCGTTGTACCAGCTGTGCAGTCCGATGTGGGCGCCGCGCAGCCCGGTCGGCACCGCGTCCGGGTCGTCGGGGATCGCGCCGAGGGCGAAGATGTCGACGCCGCCGTAGACGGCCTGCGGGGGCGGGGTGCGGCCCAGCACGAACGTACGGCCCAGCGGGGTGAGCTGCCCGGACATGCCGAGGCTGACCGGCCAGGTGCGCATCGCGCGTCCGTCCCGGCTCCAGGTGAGGCGGTGGGTGCGCCGCTCCACCACGATCTGGTCGCGCAGCACCACTGTGGTCCAGCCACCCGACGGCAGCCAGGCGATGGTGCGGTTCGCCGACGGCAGCAGCACCGCCGTCCAGCCGGAGCGGCGGTCGACGATCGGCACGGTGAGCCGTACGCCGCTGATGGTCGGCGCGAGGAACGCCAGCGGACGGCCGCCCGGCGCGTCGTACGCGGCCACGTTCCGGTTCGGGCGCAGCCCCTCGCTCAACGGGCGGGTGTCGGCCGGGTCCGGGTCGGGCGGGAAGCCGCGCGGCGCCGGGTCGTAGGTGACCACCGGCAGGTCGTCCGGCGGCGGCGCGGCGGGCGGCACCGACTCCACCGGCGACGGGCTCGGCGCGGCGGTCGTAGCCGGGGGTGGGGCGGCGGGTGGCGTCGCTTGGCGCGCGGGCGCGGCGGTGAGCGCGCGGCCGACCAGCAGCGCGGTGACGAGCAGCAACGGTACGGCGAGCGCGGCGATCAGCCAGCCGGGAGGCCGACGTGTGGCGAACCGGTCGAACAGCACGAAACCGACTGTAACCGACCGGAAGCGCTCGTACCCGGTACTACGGGTACGAGGGCTTCGCGGCCCGGGTGGCTCAGCTGAGCTTCGCGCCGATGTGGATGGCGATCGCGTCGTGCGCGGGGACGTTCGCGGCGAACCAGCCGGACGAGTCCACCGTGATCACCGGCCCGCTGCACGAGCCGTTGCTGAACGTGCCGTGGACGACGTCGCAGTAGCGGCCCGCCGGCAGCCCGGTGTAGTACGAGCGGCCGTTCACCGCGCTGTCCTCGTCGTTTATGGTCAGATAGCCCTTGCCGGTACGGCTGAACGCGATGTGCTGGTAGCCGTTGTCGTACCAGTTGGAGACCCCGGCGCCCTCGGTGGCGTTGCGGAAGCCGACCATGTTGGCGATCACCGGCCAGCGGTGCTCGCACTCCCAGCCCGAGTAGCAGGTGACGTTGGTGATCCGGTTGCTGCCGTCGGCGGGCGGGCCCTGGTCCCGGCCGCTGTAGGTGAAGCTCGACATGACCGCCGGGGTGCCGTACGGCCAGGCGAGCATGAACGCGTTGGCGAGCGCGTACGTGCCCCGGTTGCGGTAGGTCAGCACGCCGCCATCGCGCTGGGTGTCGTGGTTGTCGGTGAAGACCACCGCCTTCGCGCTCGACAGGTAGCCCCAGGACTCGCCGAAGTTCTTCAGGTACGCGAGCCGCTCGTTGTTGAACATCCGGGCCAGGTCCTTGCCGTACCGGAACTCGTGCACGTCGCCGTTGCCGGTGTACTCGGTCGGCTGGATCGGCTCACCGGCGCCGTAGATGACCTCCTGCACCAGGTACGCGCTGCGGTTCAGCTTGGCCTTGATCGCCGCGATGTCGGCGGCCGGCATGTGCTTGCTGCCGTCCAGCCGGAAGCCGTCGACGCCGAGCGAGAGCAGGTCGTTGAGGTACGCGGCCAGCCGGCCGCGCACGTACTCCGACTCGGTCTTGAGGTCGGCGAGGTTGACCAGCTCGCAGTTCTGCACCTCGTACCGGTCGTTGTAGTTGGCGATGTCGTTGTTGCCGTTGCGGCCGCAGTAGTGGAAGTCCTGCGCCGAGTAGACGCCCGGGTAGTTGTAGTGGCCGTACGACGAGCCGGCCCAGCCGGTGCCGCCGTTCTCCTGGCCGGACATGTGGTTGACCACGGCGTCGACGATCACCTTGACGCCCGCGGCGTGGCAGGTGTTCACCATGGACTGGAACTGCGCGCGGGTGCCCTTGCGGGACTCGATCCGGTAGCTGACCGGCTGGTAGGACACCCACCACGGGCTGCTGTTGACGTGCTCCTGCGGCGGGGACACCTGCACGTAGCCGTAGCCCTTCGGGCCCAGCGTGCTGGTGCACTCGGCGGCCACCGAGGTCCAGTTCCACTCGAAGAGCTGGACGATGACCTTCTTGGCGCCGGGGGTGGCGGCGGCGGCCGGGGGTGCCGCCGCGGTGAGGGGGACGAGCAGGCTCGCGGCCAGGCCCAGGGCGAGCGCGGCGGCGCGGCATCGGCGTCGATGCATCAGGACTCCTGCGGGGTGCGGGGATGCGGGGGAGTGGAGCCTGTATCAGTGCCGGCTTCTTGCAACCGGACTGAAATTTTGCGGCAAGGTTACGAGCCTGTTGCAAAGTCTGTCAACGCATGGGCATCCGTCGTTGCGTCAGGCGCTACACGCGCGTCCGGTCCCGACGGTTCGAGAAACCGGCCGAGAAATTCGCCACCGGAGGTGATCCGTCCGCGCCGTCCCTCCGTACCTGAGTGGGGAGCAGGGTCGGCCGGTGGGGGCGCCGCCGCGAGACGATCGAGGAGCAGATGGCCCGGGCACAGCAGAACGAGAAGGCGACGACCGTCCGGACCACCAGCACCAGCCGTGGTGCCCGGACGATGTCGAAGTCCGCGATGGTGGCGCTGACCGCCTCCGCACTCGGCCTCGCGTGGGCGGGTGTGGAGCTGGCCGGCGCCGGCGGCGTCATGTACTCGTACGGATTCTTCTTCACCGAGTTCTTCGCCGGGGTGGTCGCCCTGGTCTCGCTCAGCATCACCGTGATGCTGGGCCTGCTCGCCACCGACCGCCTGGTGCTGCTCATCCGGCACCGCGTGCTGCTCCAGTCGGCGCACCGCGCCACCGGCGTACTCGGCGTGGCCGGACTGGTCTTCCACGTCATCACCAAGGTCGCGATCGGCCGGGCCGGGCCGACCGACGCGGTGGTGCCGTTCCTCAGCGGCAGCGGCCTCTACGTCGGACTGGGCACCGTCGCCGCGCTGCTGATGGTGGGCGTGCTCTGGACCGGCCTGGTCCGGGTCCGGTTCGCCGGCGTCGGTCCGAAGTGGTTCTGGCGCGGACTGCACTCGATGGCGTACGTGTCCTGGCCGTTCGCGCTCGTGCACGGCCTCAACGCCGGCCGGCCCGCCGCCGGCTGGGTGGTGCTGAGCTACCTCGCCTGCGTGGTGCTCGTGGTGATGGCGTTGCTGGTGCGCGTCTCGGTCCACCTCGGCAAGCGCAGCCGCGAGCAGCACCAGGCCGTCGCGCTCAACAAGGCGATGGCCGGCAAGGGCGAGGAGCGTACCGGCGTGTTCGCCGCGCTCACCCGGAAGAAGGCCGCCGACAAGACGGACAGCGGCACCGGCCGGGGCCGCTGGGCCGAGGCGAGCGCCACCTGGACCGCCCCGGCCGGCACCGCCCGGCGGCGCGACCCGGAGCGGTTCGCCGTACCCGTGGTGCCGGAACCCGGATCGCTGCGCGAGCCGGTCCGCGCCGCCGCCGCCCGGCGGCGCGAGGCCGAGCCGGACG